>NZ_JBQEQC010000033.1:0-62520 GCF_052044195.1 Variovorax sp. 22077 | reverse complement strand
TCGGGAACGAAGATATCGATGTCCTTGCTCAGGCGGTGGCGGTAACGGAACATCAGCACGGTCCCGCCGCCAAAGGTCCAGAATGGATCGGCGACCCCGCCATAACGGGTGATCTCATCAATCAACGCCAGCGCGCGCGGAAGGAGCTTCTCCCAAGCACCGGCGGGCAGCGGTCCTGGCTTCATGCCCACAACGCTCGCCGATGCACAGACAACGCGTCGGCCAGCTTCGCCACGTTCCGCCAGATCCGCCTCGGTGGCAGGTGCGCACGCGAGGCCGTTTCCTCCACAGCCATCACCACGATGGGCACCGGCGCTTCGTCGAGCAGGTGGATCAGATGCGGGACAAAGGGGGCCGTGACTTCGCCGCTTGCGAGAACCTCTTCGAGCGCCTCGGGCCCCAGTTCACGCGCATAGCTGACGCTGGCCGTCTTGGCCGCCATCCACAGCCCGCGCTTCTTGCGCCGCACCAGCGTATCGGGCTTGGGAGTGTCCAGGCCCAGCACGGCCATCACCTGCCCCACACGGTTGACGCCCAGATCGCTCAGCGTGCCGTTCTCCAGGCCGACGAGGGTCTGACGAGACAGGCCGCTCAAGTGCGCCAACTGCGCCTGCGACATACCCAGTTCAACGCGACGCGCTCGTACAGCATCACCGATGTCGTGGAGGTTCATGGCAGCCCGCGATCAGATATGTCTAAAATATTGGACATATTACGCCTTTATCTTCCTGCATGCAAAGATGGGCAATCCGACCGAGAGATGGATGGGGACTTCCCGCTCAATCTCCGCGCTTCTACGGCCACGCGGCCAGAGACATCGCCGCAGGGCAAAGGAAACGCAAAGAAGATCCCTCTCCGTCGGGAAATCAATTCCGGTGCGCAAGCCGATTTGTTCCACATCGCCGGCCCATCGCGGTGTGGGGAAGCCGAAGCCCCTCAATGCTGAGGAACCATCGGTGTATAGGTTTCAGCGCCGAAGAAAATCCAGCAGCCGCGCCGCGAGTTCCACAGGCTTCTCCTCGGCCATGTGATGCCCGCAATCGAGCGCGCCGCCTTGCAGATCGCTCGCCCACGGCGCCCACACGCCGAGCACATCGCCGTACAGCGCTTCCAGATCATCCTGCTTCGACCACATGCACAGCATCGGACACCGGACCTTCCGGCCGTGCTGGCGGTCTTCTTCGTCGTGCGCGCAATCGATGCCCAGGCCCGCGCGGTAGTCTTCGACCATCGCATGCACGGTGTCCGGGTCATGGATGGCTTGCCGGAAGTCTTCGAACGCTTCGGCGCCCATGTGCTTCGGCGACCCGCCATACCAGGCCTCGGGGTCGGCAAGGATCGCGCGCTCGGGCTTGTCGGGCTGCGCATAGAAGAACCAGTGCCACCACCACTGCGCAAAGCGGGCGTTGCAGCGCTCCAGCGCCTCGACGATGGGAACCGCGTCCAGCACCACGAGGCGGCTGATCGCTTCCGGATGGTCCATGGCAGTCCGGAAGGCCACATAGGCACCGCGATCGTGGCCCACCACCGCGAAGCGCGGATGCCCGAGCCGCTCCATCAGCTGGACACAGTCGGCCGCCTTCGCGCGCTTGGACGAACCCGCGTGGTCCGAGGTGTCCACCGGCTTGGACGATCTGCCGAAACCGCGCAGGTCGGGACAGACCACGGTGAAGTGCCTCGCCAGCAGCGGCGCCACCTGCGCCCAGGTGGCGTGCGTGCGCGGATGCCCGTGCAGCAACAGCATGGGCGGACCGCTACCGCCATGGCGTACATGCAGCGTCGCGCCCTCCAGCTCCAGACGCACTTCAGCAAATCCATCGAACATGGTTCCAGGCTGAGGCCCCTCAAGCAGCCGGCGGGTCGTTCTCGCGTCCGAAATGCCTGTGCTGCCCCATGGCCGCAATGAACGCCTCGATAGCCTCCTCAGCGTCGACGGCATCGGCCAGGATGAGACCGGGATCTTCGGCACCATCGGGCAAGGTCATGGGGATCTGCGCTTGCGCCACCAGCGCGTCGGAGGCGCCCAGCGCCAGGATGGTCTTGCAGTGCCAGTACTGGTCGCGCAGGAACTCGAGCGTGTGGGCGTCGGCGTCCAGCGCCTCCACGGCGGCTGCACCGTCGGGCAGCACCAGGGCGTCGAACAGGAAGCCGGGCGAGTTCTCCAGTGTCGCATCCACGGCGAACCGTTCTCCTGCCGCACCGATGCAGGTTCCGAGCCGCGCTCCGACGAGCCGTGGCACCGCGCCGGCGGCCACGAGCGCCGAGACCACCTTGCCCAGCGATGCACCTTCGACGCCGTTGGCGACCAGGACCGCCACCTTGCGCGTGCGAATACCGCCGTCACCCGGCCTCGCCATCAGCGACAGCGCGGGCGACTGATCGACCTCGGGCGTCGCAGGCGTCTCCAGGGCCTTGGGCAGCGGCGCCGGCAGTTCCATGCCCAGGTCCTGCGCAAGGCGCTGCGCGAGCTCGGGCGCCGCGTTCAGCAGGCTGGCCACGACACGCTCGCGAACGGCCGGCACCGTGACCTTGGAGAGCTCGAAGCGGAAGGCGTTGCCGATGTGCGCCTGTTCGACGGGCGTCTGGCTTTCGAAGAAGAGGCGGGCCTGGGTGTAGTGGTCGGCGAATTTCTCGGGCTTGATGCGCACCTTGTCCGCGCTTTCCTTGGCATCGAGGCGGCGTGCGATGCTCGTGAATCCTTGCGCCGCGCCGGCCTGGAACGGACACCCGCCGGCCAACGAGTTGGGCTCGTAGGCGACGCGCCCGCGATGGATCGCCTGTCGATGCATGCCGTCGCGCTGGTTGTTGTGCACCTGCGCGATCGGCGCATTGATCGGCAGCTCGTGGAAGTTGGGGCCGCCCAGGCGGCTGATCTGGGTGTCGACGTAGGAGTGAATGCGGCCGGCCAGCAGCGGATCGTTCGTGAAGTCGATTCCCGGCACGACGTGGGCCGCGCAGAAGGCCACCTGCTCCGTCTCCGCGAAGAAGTTGTCGGGATTGCGATTGAGCACCATGCGCCCGACGATGCGCACCGGCACCAGCTCTTCCGGAACGATCTTGGTGGCGTCGAGGATGTCGAAGCTGAACTTCTCGGCCTGCTCCTCGGTGAAGATCTGCAGCCCCAGCTCCCACTCGGGATACTCGCCGGCATCGATGGCTTCCCACAGGTCGCGGCGGTGGAAGTCGGGATCGGCGCCGGAGATCTTCACCGCCTCCTCCCACACGAGCGAATGCGTGCCCAGCTTCGGTTGCCAGTGGAACTTCACGAGAAAGGCCTCACCCTCCTCGTTGACGAGCCGGAAAGTGTGCACGCCGAAGCCCTGCATCATGCGATAGCTGCGCGGAATGGCGCGATCCGACATCTGCCACATCAGCATGTGGGTGGATTCGGGCATGAGCGATACGAAGTCCCAGAACGTGTCGTGCGCACTGGCCGCCTGCGGCATCTGGTGATGCGGCTCGGGCTTCACCGCATGCACCAGGTCCGGAAACTTCATCGCATCCTGGATGAAGAACACGGGCATGTTGTTGCCCACCAGGTCCCAGTTGCCTTCGTCCGTGTAGAACTTGACGGCGAAGCCGCGCACATCGCGAGCAGTGTCCTTCGAGCCGCGCTCGCCCGCCACGGTCGAGAAGCGAACGAATACCGGCGTCACCTTGCCGGCCTCCTTGAAGGGCGCCGCCTTGGTGAACTCGGTGAGCGGCTGGTAGCACTCGAAGAAGCCGTGCGCCCCCGAGCCGCGCGCGTGCACGATGCGTTCCGGGATGCGCTCGTGATCGAAGTGGGTGATCTTCTCGCGCAGGATGAAGTCTTCGAGCAGCACCGGACCGCGGGCGCCGGCCTTGAGCGAATTCTGGTTGTCCGCAATGCCCACGCCCTGGTTCGTCGTGAGCACTTGCCCACTCGAATCGACGCGCACGCGGTCGAGCGTGCCGATTGTCGCGTTAAGGCCCTCGGGCGCCACGGTGCCGGTCTTGTCGGAATCGTTGTGTTCCGACAGGGTGCTCGCACCCGGCAGGCGTGACGGCGGCGTGACGGTGGCACCTGCCGGCGTGGCCTGGGCGTTGGCTTCGCCGTGCTCGAGCGGCTTGTTGGGGTTGGAAGGCATTCCAGCGGCCAGCGCCTGCGTGTCGATGGCCTTCTGTGTGGGTGCATCGCCTCGGCCTGCCGCTTCGGGAGGGGGGCTGGCAGGGCCGCTGTCGGTATTGCGCGCGGCGGCGCGGGCCGCATCGATCTCGGCAGGGCTTGCGGCCGACCTGGCCGCGGGAGAAGAAGCTGGAGAAAGGGAGGTGGGGTTTTTCTTGGCCATGTCGCTCTCGTGAAGTGGGAGCGCGACGCTAGGAGCCCTGCAGGCACGGCGCTGTAGGAACGCACCGCGCGCAGGCCGCTGATAAACGGGCCGCGATGCTGTTCGGCCCCAGGGCGACGGGGCCTCCAGCAAGCGCGCCTGCCTTTCGGTGCGAACGAACACCGGCGCCGTTGCGGTGCGATGGGCCACCTGCACCCCAGCCTACAAATGCACCGCGTGCGTGCTGACGCGGCGCGGGTTGCTGCCCATTCAGTCTCGGAAGCATCCATCCCGCCCAGCGCATGCAACCGGAAAGAGAAACACGAATGATCGGAATCGCCGTCCCTGCGCACAACGAAGAAGCCTGCATCCGTGCCTGCCTGCGCGCCCTGGGCGATGCGGCCCGGCATCCTGGGCTGAACGGCGAAGCCGTCGAGATCGTCGTGGTCCTGGATCAATGCAGCGACGCCACGGGGGTCCATGCCCAGGCGTGCGGGGCCGGCACCGTGAGCATCCGGGCACACAACGTCGGAATGGCCCGTGCAGTGGGGGCCCAGGCGCTCCTGGAGCGCGGGGCCCGCTGGCTCGCCTTCACCGATGCCGACACGATGGTGTCCCCCTCGTGGCTCGTCGACCAGCTCTCCCTGCGCTGCGACGCGGTGTGCGGCACCGTGGGCGTGGCCGACTGGACACCCCACGGCGAGAACGCACCGCTCCTGGCCGAACACTTCCGGCGGACCTACACGGACGACGAAGACCATTCACACATACATGGGGCCAACATGGGCGTGTCCGCGGCCGCCTACCGGCGAGCGGGCGGTTTCAGGCACCTGGCGTGCAGCGAAGACGTTGCCTTGGTCGATGCATTGATCGCATCGGGCGCGCACGTGGCGCGCAGCGCGAAGCCGCGCGTGGTCACGAGCGCGCGCAAGGAGGCGAGAGCTGCGGGCGGCTTCGCGGATGCGCTGATCCACGCCGTCGTTCAGCACCTGGAGGCCGTCTCGCAGCCCCTGGGTGTTGCTATGCACGTTCCCGCGACCCCGTAGAACCCTTTTCAAGGAGCCCTCATGAAGCAAGATGCGAAATCCAAGCCGATGTCGCCCGTCAACATCGAGCAGAACAGAGCGATCGGACAGGACAGTCCCACCGAAGGCAGCCACATGGGCAAGGAGGCGCAGAAGACGCAAGGTGCTCCTGGACAGGACGACTCGAGCGAGCGGATCGGCCGGGCCGAGCAGACCGACGCAACGGGCCCCGGCCGCGAAGAAGCCATCCGCCGGGCGGCCTACGAGGCCTACCTGCGACGAGGCGACGCCCCGGGCAGCGCCACCGACGACTGGCTCGAAGCGGAAGCGCAATTGGACAGACAGCGCAGCCAGCCGTAGCGCAAGGCGCGGTAGCTGCGCGGCAGTGCGGGAAACGAGCGGCTACTTCGAGGTGGACGGGTGTGCATGGTCCTGCGGCGGCGCCGCAGCGCCTGGGGCGGAAACATCGGCGGCGCCTTTCTTCGGCCCGTGCATCCCAACGGCCAAGAGCAAGCAGACGACGCTGACCACGCCCGCTGTGAGCAGCGCAGCCATGAGGCGGCGAACGATGCGGACGTTGGGATCCCGGTGTCTGCGGTGCATGGGGGCTCCTCATTCGGTGCGTCACTCGCAAAGTGCTTGCCCGGCTGATCCACGACCCGCCGGATGAAAGGGTGAAGGACGCCTACTTCGAAGGCTCCGTCTTGAAAAGCCCCCGGATGTTGAGCGCGGCCAGGCAGACCTGCAGGGCAATCAGCGCAAAGGCGGAACTGTGCAAGCCCCACACCGTCCACAGCGCGTTGCTCAGCAGGAACACCCAGAACCCCCAGTTCCGGCGCCGCCGCGTCTCGGATGCGACCAGCCAGGCCGCAGCAAGTGATGCCAGAAAGGCCGGCCACTGAATCAGATCGAGCATGTCGTCCATGAGCTTGTTCTCGTCGCGAATCCGGTTCGAACGCCAACGACGCCGGTCATCGGATGCCCTCGCGCTCGGCCACCGAGTGACCGTCGCGTCCCCAGACCTGCAGCACGAAGTCGTCCTCCTCGTGGAACACCAGGCGCGGCAGACCGAGCGCGGCCAGTGCCGCGTGGACTTCGTCCGTGGAAAGGCGCCGTTCGTCGAAATCCGGGCGCCAGTCACAGGCCACCAGCGTGCCATCGGCTTCGAGCGAGGCTTGGCAGCACTCGGCCACGCGACGCATCTCGTCCCGATCGAGGAAGTACCCCACCTCGCTCAGGACGATCAGGTCGAAGCGGCCCGCGTCGCGCGGCCATTGCGCCGGAAGGATGTGCTGCACCACCTGCACGTTGGTCAGTGCACGGGTGCTCCTGCATGCGATCTCTACCGCCTGCGGCGAGAAATCGCTCGCGAGCAGGTGATCGCAGCGCTGCGAAAGCGCCTGCGTCAGCTCGCCGGTGCCGCAGCCGGGCTCGTAGGCACGCCGATACCGGGGCTGCGGCAAGGCCGCCAGCAGCAGCGCGCGCTTGCGGATCTCGTACCAGCGCTGTCGCACCGCGTAGGGATCCTCGCTGGCCGCATACATGCCGTCGAAGTAAGGCCGCAACACGCCGCTCACAGGAACATCACCTCGTAGGCGCGCTGCGCGCGAGCAATGGTAGTGGCCCTCAGCACAGGTCCGGCACCCGTCGAGGCATCACTCCGCATCTGGCTGGCAAACGCCTGCACCGCGGCGCGCTTGCGGCGCACCGCGTCTTCGTCCAGGTCGAGGCGAACGGCGTGTTGCCATGGCATGCGCGCATCGCCAGGACGCGCCCAGTGCCATCCCCACACGGGCACTTCCACCAGCCGCGCGCCCGCGCTCGCGGCGGCCAGCGCGCAGGCCTGCCCGGTCGCTTCATGGTCCGGATGGCCATCGCCTCGCCAGGTCGTGAACACCACGTCGCGCGGCCGAAGCAACGAGACGAGGCGCGCCGCCAACGTGCCGCGCAAGGGGGCCAGGCCACCGTCGGGCAAGCCCAGCCGCACGGGCTCGATCGACAGGCCCAGACGCCGCAGCGCCAGCCGGCTTTCGCGCGGGCGCTGCATGGCGAGCCGCTCGACCGGCCACTCGGTCGATCCGGGATGACTGGCCGTGCCGTCGGTCACGGCAATCACCGCGACCCGTGCGCCGCCATCGCCGCCATCGCCCTCGTCGTTCAATTGCGCGAGCAGGCCGCCGACCGAGAGCACCTCGTCGTCGGGGTGCGGGGCCACCACGACGGCGCGCGCACCGCGCGGCACCAGCGTGCGCGCGTCAATCGAGGGCAGCTGCGCCAGGCCCGGCCAGCCGTTCCACTCGGCTTCGGTGGTGCCTTCTCCTCGAATGCGCGGACGGGCTAGAGCTTCCACGAATCCTGCCCCTCCCCGTCGTCTGGCGCAGCGAGCGAGCCGAGTGCGGCAAGATCGCGCTCCGCGTGGCTTTGCCGCAGGAACACGGGCAGGTCGGCCATGGCCTGTGCGAAGGTGGGGTCGCGACACAGCGGCCCCGCACCCAGCGCCCTGCCCGCATGGCTCATGACCTCGTTGGCCGCCTGCTCCACGGCCAGGCGCGCGCGCAAAGCCACCTGCCTCGCATCGTCGCGCGGATGGCGGTCGATCCACGCGGCCGTCTCCCGCAGCAGTGCGGCCGCAGGCGTCAATGCCGCATCGATGGCGCCGAGGTGTGCCAGCCGATGGGCATCGGGGGCCCTGCCCATGAGGCCACGGACCTTTCGCGCGATGCCCCATGCGCCGCCGAACCAGCACGCGGCGATGCCCGCACCGCCTTGCCAGAACCCGGGGCGCTGCGTGTAGTCGCCGGGCTGCCCGAGCCAGCGGGCCCGTGCGCGGTCGAACCGGACATTCACGCTGGCCGAGGCAGCCATGCCCACGGCGTGCCATCCCTCGCCCGTCACCAGAACACCGGGCTGGTCCATCTCGACCATGGCAAGGCAAGGCTTGCCGTCCCGGTTCCAGCAACTCACGACCGCGTGCGTGACGGCGGCGGCGCCCGAGCACCACGCCTTGGTGCCGCTCAGCCGGATGTCTTCGCCACCACCCTCCTCGTCTTCGGCCATCACGCGGGCATCCGGCGGCTCGGCGCACCATGTCGCCCAGCGTGCGCCTGCAGCGGCGATAGAGGCGCCACCCAGTTCGGCCTGGATCGCGAGCGCGTCCGTGTGCCCCTCGAAAAGCTTGACCAGCGAAAGATCATGGGCCGCCACTTCCGCCAGCACACGCCACCGCGCCAAGGTGCGGCCGCCGCCCGGCATGGGCAGGACGTCCAGTCCCGCCTCCACGAGATGCCGCAGCGCCAGATCGCCGCCGAGCCGGAGCTGCAAGTGCCGCAGGTCGGTGTCGCTGGAGTGGTCGTACATGGATGATCGATGGAGACGGGAAGGACTTCAGGACAAGGTAGACAGGCGCCGCGCCGCCACCCGTCGGCGGGCCGCCCTCGCCTTTGTAGGAAGAACCGCGAGGCCCGGGCCCGTCTCTCCATGGTTGATCAGCGGCATGTCGGGCCGCCGGGTCTGCTGGCAGCTTCGAAGCAAACGCCGGCCGCAGTCCGTTGCCGGGACCCTTCGACCAGGAGACCCGCCGCTCAAGCCCGCGCTGTTCAGGCCGGGCCTTTTTGCTCCAACCACCTGGACGCGATGGTCATGCAGCGCAGGCATTTGCCTCGCGTCGCAGCTCGCGGTCGTCGGTGTGCGCTCGCGCCTCTCAGGCCATCGGCCCGGGGGCCTTGAGATAGCGCTCGCGAATCGCCTTCGCCGACCAGTAGGTCAGCGCCGCCACCAGTCCGGTCGGGTTGTAGCCCAGGCCTTGCGGGAAGGCCGAGGCGCCCGGCACGAAGACGTTGTGCACGTCCCAGCTCTGCAGGTAGCGGTTGACCGCGCTGGTGCCCGGGTCGACGCCCATGATCGCGCCGCCGTTGAGGTGGGTCGTCTGGTAGCCCACGACGTCGAAGTGCTCGCCGAAGTTCTTGACGAGAACACGCAGGGACTTCGGGCCCATGGCCTCGGCGATGCGCTGCATCTTCTGCGCCATGAAGCGCGTCATGCGGATGTCGTTGTCCTTCCAGTCGAAAGTCATGCGCAGCAGCGGCAGGCCCCACGCGTCCTTGTAGGTCGGGTCCAGGCTCAGGTAGTTGTCGCGATAGCTCATGTGCGCGCCGTGCGCGTCCATCGAGATGGTGTGGTTGTAGTTGTCGGCCACGGCCTTCTTCCAGCCGCTGCCCCAGGCCGGCGCGCCGTCGGGCAGCGAGATGCCGCTGATGGGCTTGGCGCCGGCCTGGTTGACCCACATCGGCGAGCCGCCGACGAAGCCGGCCGGGCCGTGATCGAAGTTGTCGGCATTGAAGTCGTCGATTGCGACGCCGTTGCCGCCCGCGCCGATGAAGGGATTGGCGTGCACGTCCTTGTCGAAGTAGGCCTTGATGGTCGCCATGTTCTGGTAGGCGAAGTTGCGCCCCACCGTGCCCTGGCCGGTGGCCGGGTCGTACGGCGTGCCGATGCCGGACAGCAGCATCAGCCGCACGTTGTGGAACTGGAAGGCCGCGATGACGACGATGTCGGCCGGCTGCTCGACCTCGCTGCCCTGCGCGTCGAGATAGGTCACGCCAGTCGCGCTGCGGCGGTCGCCCGAGAGGTTCACCCTGAGCACGTGGGCGTTGGTGCGCAGTTCGAAGTTCGGCGCCAGCCGCAGCGCCGGCAGCACGTTGACGTTGGGCGATGCCTTCGAATAGTTGTAGCAGACGTAGCCGCTGCAGTAGCCGCAGAAGTTGCACGGCCCCATCTGGCAGCCGTAGGGGTTGGTGTAGGGTCCGGAGGCGTTGGCCGAGGGCAGGTCGTAGGGATGGTGGCCGAGCTTTCGCGCCGCCTCGCCGAAGCGCTGCGCCGACACCGTGCGCTTCTGCGGCGGCAGCGGGAAGTCGCTCGAGCGGTCCGGTGCGAACGGGTTGCCGCCCTCGCCCACCCGCTTGCCCGCCACCGTCCATGCCGCGCCCGAAGTGCCGAAGACCTTCTCCGCGAAGTCGAAATGCGGCTCCAGCTCCTCGTAGCTGACGCCGAAGTCCTGGATGGTCATGCCCTCGGGAATGAACTTGCGGCCATAGCGTTCCTCGTAGTGGCTACGCAGCCGCAGCTCGACGGGGTCCACCCGGAAGTGCACGCCCGACCAGTGCAGCCCCGCCCCACCCACGCCCGTGCCCGGCAGGAAGGCGCCCAACTGGCGATAGGGCAGCGCCGTGTCGTTCACGCCGTGTCGCACGGTGACTGTTTCGCGCGAGACGTCCTGGAAGAGCTTGCGGCGGATGCTGTAGGCCAGCTCGTCCAGCACCTTGGGATAGATGCCGTCGGTGGCGGTGTCGCGCATCGGCCCCCGCTCGAGCGCGACCACGTTCAGGCCGGCCTCGGTCAGCTCCTTGGCCATGATCGCCCCGGTCCAGCCGAAGCCGACGATCACCACGTCGGCCTTCTTCATCGTGCGCGCCGCCATCTCAGCCTCGCCTCCCGCTCAGGTCCACCGGCGGCAAGGGGTACGGAACGTCGCGCTCAACCCAATCCATGAAGTCGGCGCGCACGCCGGGAAAGCCGATCAGCTTCCATCCGGCCAGGCCGCGGTTGCCGCCATGCACGGGATCGGCAAAGAAGCCTTCGCGCACGTTCTGCAGCAGCAGCGAAAAGAAAAGCCCGGCCGGCACGGTGTCGAACTGCGCCTGCCCTGCTTCGATGGCATGCAAGACCGCGTCCTGCGCATCCGCCGCGAGCTGGGCAAAGGGCTTGCCGTGCGCCTTGCGCGCATGGCCATCGGCGGCGGCGAGGCCCAGCCGATAGATCTGCTGCGGCGTGAGCTGCGACTGGTAGCCCAGCGCGGCCGGCGCATCGGCCTGGAACGGGCCCTGCATGTACCACAGCGCCCCCGCGGCCCAGGGCGTGTCCATCTGCCGGTCGATGAACTCCGGCACGCCTGCCTCGATCGCCCCAGGCCCCAGCGCGTCGCTCGGAATCAACCGACCGCTGGCGGCGCGGACGAAGGCCCATTCGTCCGCCGTGAAAAAGCGTGGCGTGTAGGGCTGCGTTTCCGGGGCCGCGCCCGCGCTGCCGGGCGTTGCCGCCGCCGGCCGGCTGTCGCAGGCGGGCAGCGCCACGGCGGCGAAGGTCGCTGCGCCCAGGCCCTTGAATAGCCTGCGCCTGGAAGAGGAATCGGGGGAAGAATCGGGTGAGTTCGGTGCGGTCACGGGGATGCTCCTGTGTGTGGCGTCCAAGGCCTATCGGGCGGCAGGCGACTGCGCGGCCATTTCCTTCTCGACAGCCTTGCGAATGGGGCCCACGCGCGCCGCGTCCACCGCCGGCGCCTGGTTGCCCCAGCTCTGGCGCACGAAGCTCGCGAGCTGCGCGACCTCATCGTCCGACAGGCGCCAGCCGAAGCCGGGCATGGCCAGCTCGGAAGGCGCCGTGCCCGTGGCGGGCAACTTGCTGCCTTGCAGGATCAGCCGGATGACCGAGCTCGGATCGGCGCTCAACACGGTCGAGTTGCCGGCGATGCCGGGAAAGACCTGCGCGTAGCCCTTGCCGTCGCTGCGATGGCAGCCTGCGCAGTTGTCCGCGTAAAGCTCGGCGCCGCGTGTCGCGTTGACGCCCTGCCCCAGGGCCGTGGCGGTGGCGGGATCCGCCTTGAATGTCGACACCGAATCGGCGCTCGGCCCCAGCGTCTTCAGATAGGCGGCCACGGCGTTCAGGTCCTCGTCGCTCAGGTGCTGCGTGCTGTGCACGATGGCGTCGTTCATCGGACCGCCGACCACCGCGTGGGACGCGTTGCGTGCCGCGCGCAGGGTGGCAACGATGTCGGCCGCCGACCAGGCGCCCAGGCCGTCCGCAGGATTGCCGCGCAGGTTCACCGCGACCCATCCGTCGATGACGGGACCGCCCGCCAGGTAGGCCGGCCCCGACTCGTCCAGCGCCTTCTCCTGCATCGTCAGCGACCGCGGCGTATGGCAGCTGCCGCAATGGCCCAGCCCCTGCACGAGGTACGCGCCGCGCGCCACCGACATGTCCGCATAGCGGTGGGCATCGAAGGCGATGGCATCGGGCTTTGGCGCAAAGGCCTTGCGCCACAGCGCCAGCGGCCAGCGGATCGACAAGGGCCAGACCAGGCCGCGCGGATGCGGTGTCGCAGGTGCCGGCGCCACGCCATGCATGAAGAAGGCGTACAGCGCGCGCACGTCGTCGTCCGTCATGCGCGCATAGGAGGGAAAGGGCATCGCCGGATACAGCGAGTCGCCATCGGCCCGGATGCCATGGCGCACCGCGCGATCGAAGTCGTCCAGCGAGTAACTGCCGATGCCGCTGTCGCGATCGGGCGTGATGTTGGTGCTGTAGATCGCGCCGATCGGCGAGGCCAGCGGCAGCCCGCCCGCGAAGGGCGCGCCGCCTGCCGCGGTGTGGCAGGCGATGCAGTCGCCTGCCTGTGCGAGGTACTTGCCCTTGGCCACCAGGCCCGGCGAACCGCTGTCCGCGCCGGCGGCGATGGTCCTCGTGGACGTCGGCCACAGCGCCAGCGCCAGCAGGGCCACGAGGACGAGTGCCGCAAGGCCGAGCACAGCCCATAGGTACTTTTTCAGCATCGATGCGCTCCTCTCGGGGGCGGTCCGTTCAAGGTGGGAGAGATGTCGACGAGCATTTCCGGCACCAGCAGCCGAGGCCGAACAAAGACGGCGCTTCGAACAGTTTGCAGCAAGCCCGGATTTCTTGCATCGACGTCGTCGGCGCCGCTGCGCTCGACGAAGCGGCGTCCACGCTGCCGGAGACGACTTCAGGGCGCGTCAGGCGCGGCACCGCGGGCGGTCTCGACGGGCAGCTCGAGTTCCTTCGCCACCTCTGCGAGATACGCATTGACCAGCGGAATGGACAGGACCCGCTTGGCTTCCTCGCGCGCATCGCACGGCAAGGTGCCGAATTTCACATTGGCCCCGGGAAAGGGCGAGACCTTCCCCGCTTCGACGCCCGCCAGCCATGCCTTGAAACGGGTCCGGTTCTCCGAGGAGGGCTGATCGGATCTGTCCAGCGCGTCGAAGAGAGCCTGGGCATAGGCGAGGTAGTTTCTGAACGCGTGCACGTTACCCGATATGTCGTCCGGGTTGTCGCCGAAGAGGCTGTCCCAGGCATGCCCCCAGATCACGTTGTAGGCCTTGAGCGTCTCCCCTTCGCCGTGCACGTGGGCGTAGCTGTCGCCCAGCGCATGGATCAGGAAGCCGACCTTCCAGAACTCCTTCCGGTTCTCGGGACGCAGGTCGAATTTCCGGATCATCGCGGCAAGGCGCTCGCGCCTCGCCTCGACCGCCTTCTGGTGCCCGCCGTGCAGCGAGTGAAGCGTTTCGACGATCCGCTGCCGGTAGGGAAGCCACACCACGCCCCATATCGCCACCGCGGTGGCCGAGTACGAGAGCGCCAGATCATCGGGCGCCTGGCTGAACAGCGTGATCTCCCGGTTGACCTCGGCGCTGAGGCCGGCCAGTTCCGCCACCTTGTTGGTCGTGAAGTAATGGCCGTCGGGGGCGAACTCGATGTCGGGACGGGAGCACACCTCGGGAAGCGGGTTGGGGTTGCCGGGACCTTTGCCGATCTCGACCATGGCCTGCTGGAAGTCTGCCGCGACGCAGGGCATACCGAGGACTGCGGCCAGAAGGAATCCCGCTGCCTGGCCCGGCCACTTCATGCCAGCCTCCTCTCGCCGACGCCGGTCCGAGCCGCAGGCACGCATGGGTCGGACAGGGCACGAGGCAGGGCGGGGGCAGGCATAGGCGGTATGGTTGAGCAAGAAACAAGGGCTGCGATCCTAGCGGTGGCCGCTCGCCACGAGAAGAGCCTGTGCGCAGGCGTTGCCTGGCCCATACGGCGCCAGGTTGCGTTCATGCATTCCCGCTGCGCTAGCGCCACGATCTCTTTACGGGCTCGGCAGGCTGCATGCGCTCATCTTGTCATTTGCCCTGGCTACAGCGTGGGAACCGTGCCGCCGTCGATCCGATATTCAGCCCCAGCGATCGAAGCGGACCGCGGGGACGCCAGGAAGGCGATCAGATCGGCTACCTCCTGAGGTGCGGCGGGGCGGCCCACCGGAATTCCGCCCAGCCAATCCATGACGATCTTCTTGCCGCCCTCGTAGTCCGTCCCGGCCTGTGCAGCCATCCGCTGCGCAAACGCGACGGAAGCCTCGGTCTCGATCCAGCCGGGTGCAACACTCAGCACGCGAACTCCCTTGGGCGTCACTTCCCTTGCCAGCGACTTGCTGTACGTGGTGAGGGCTCCCTTGGCCGCGGCGTAGGCGGTCGTCGACTCGGGCAGAGGCAGTACGCGCTGGATGGAACTCACGTGGATGATGACACCCGAGCCTTGAGCCAGCATCGCTGGAAGCAGCGCACGATCCAGACGCACGGCAGGCATCAGGTTCAGGTTCAACTCGGCGAACCAGTGCTCGTCACTGATCGCAGCGAAGCCGCCGCCAGGAGTCTTTGAGCCGCCGAGCACGTTGATCAAGATGTCGGCGCCGCCCCAATCCTGCAGGATGGCCTGAGCGAAGTGACTCGTGCCTTCTGCCGTCGACAGGTCGGCAGCCACGTAAGTGACCCCCTTCAGCGGCTGCGCTGGCACGGTGCGCGCGGACGTCGCCACGCGGGCGCCGGCCTCTGCAAGGGTTTTGACGACTGCAGCGCCCAGGCCCAGCGTGCCGCCGGTGACCACTGCCCGCAGGCCATTCAGGTGAAGGTCGAAGTTCATGCCGTGACCTCCAGCGATGCGATCAGGCCTCTTTCAAGGCGAAAGCGGTAGGACAGGACGATCGGGCTGCCCGGGAAGTTGCCGGTGACGTTGGCGCGCACGAGTTGGAAGCCGTCCTCCCGCTCGATGGCGAACGGCACACTCGTTGCGCCGTACTTGGCCGAGGCTTCGGCCATGAAGGCCTTGATGGCGTTGATGCCCGTGTAGGTATGACCATCGTCCTTCATGACGGCTTGCGACGTGAAGCAATGCGCCAGGGCTTCAGGGTTGTGCTCCGCCGCAAAGTACGCGGCGATCGGCTCGGGAAGGGTCAGGGTGTTCACTTTTTTGGCTCCATGAGATCACTGAAGCCCCGAGGATGCGCGCCGGGGTGAATTTAATGAATACCCTAGAATCCGGATGAGCTGTGTAGAAACGAATACATAATGCGCGGATCCGACTTTGCCGAGTTGAAGGCCTTCGTGGCCGTCGTGGAACGCCAGAGCTTCGCGCGTGCCGCAGAGCATCTGGGCCTCTCGCCCTCGGCACTCAGCCAGACCATCCGTCAGCTCGAAGGCCGCATCGGCGCTCGCCTTCTGAATCGAACGACCCGAAGCGTCGCGCCGTCGGCAAGCGGCGAGCTGCTCTACAGGCGCATAGCTCCGCTGTTCCGGGAGATGGCTGCTGCAGTCGCTGAAGCCGCCGATGCGACAGGACAGATGAGCGGCACGCTGCGCATCAACACGCTCGGGATCGCAGCGAGAACCATCATTGCCCCCCGCCTTTCACGCTTCCATCAAGCACACCCCGACGTGGTTCTCGACATCGTGGTCGACGACGCGCTGGCCGATATTGTTGTTGGCCGCTTCGACGCAGGGATCCGGGTGGGCAACCGGCTCGAGAAGGACATGGTGGCCGTGCGCCTCACACCGGACCTGAACATGGTTGCCGTGGCGTCGCCGGACTACCTCGCGCGTCGAGGAACGCCCAAGTCACCCGCCGAACTGCATGACCATGCATGCATCAACTGGCGCCTCCAGATGGACGGTCGGCACTATCGCTGGGAGTTCAAGAAGCGGGGGCAACGACTCGAAGTCGCGGTGGATGGCCCCGTCGTCACCAACCATGCCGACATCGGCATTGCTGCCGCGCTGAACGGGCTGGGCATTGCCTATCACTTCGACGCAGATGGCGTGGGCGAACTGCTGGGCCAGGGGCGGCTCGTCCAAGTCCTTGCGGACTGGTCGATCTCGCGCCCGGGACTGTTCCTCTACTATCCGAACAGGCAGCATCGACCTGCCCTCCTCGGCGCATTCATCGACTGCCTGCTGGATAGAAAACCGTTCGATGGGGTCTAGACCCTAGAACGGACGAGCGGCCGGGTGCCCTTCAGCCAGTTCTACCTCACCTGGCCAACGGCGCCGCCCCCAGACGCACCGGGAGGGCGCCCCTTTGTCCGACGCCTCAGCTCTTGAAGAACGCCAGCAGATCCGGATTGAGAACGTCTGCGTTGACGGTGAGCATGCCGTGGGAGTAGCCCTTGTACACCTTGAGCGTGCCGTTCTTCAGCAGCTTGATCGACTTCAGCGCGGCGTCGGCGATCGGAACGATCTGATCGTCGTCGCCATGCATGACCAGGGTCGGAATGGTGATCGCTTGGAGGTCCGCCGTCTGATCGGTTTCCGAGAAGGCCTTGATGCCGTCATAGTGGGCCTTGGCGCTGCCCATCATGCCCTGCCGCCACCAGTTCTGGATCACCCCCTGGGAGACCTTCGCGCCCTCGCGGTTGAAGCCGTAGAACGGGCCGGTCGCGACGTCTAGGAACAGCTGTGCCCGGTTGTCGGCGACACCCTTGCGGAAGCCGTCGAACACTTCGACCGGCAAGCCTTCCGGATTGCTCGCTGTCTTGAGCATCAAGGGGGGGACGGCACTCACGAGCACGGCCTTCGCGGCGCGGCCGCTGGGCTGGCCGAACTTCGCGACGTAGCGCGCCACCTCGCCGCCGCCGGTCGAGTGTCCGACGTGGAAGACCTTGGTCAGGTTTAGCGCCTCGACGACGGCGAAGGCATCGGCAGCGTAGTGGTCCATGTCGTGGCCCTCGCTGACCTGCGCCGATCGCCCATGGCCGCGCCGGTCATGCGCGATCACGCGGTAGCCGCGCTGCACGAAGAAGAGCATCTGGGCATCCCAGTCGTCGCTCGAAAGAGGCCAGCCATGATGGAACATGATGGGCTGGCCGTCCTTGGGTCCCCAGTCCTTGTAGAAGATCTCTACGCCGTCCTTGGTGGTGATCGTGTTCATGAGGTGATGTCCTTTCTGAGAATGCGCTGTTGCGCGGTGCTTGGTGGAGGGAGTTGCATTCCCCGCCATCGGGAGACCGGCGATCGCCAGGGTCCCCGCGCCGGCGAGAAGAAGCTTGCGCCTGTCGCTGTCGAAAACGGTGTGAAGATCGAGCTGTTTCATGTGTGACCTCGGCAGCTTCAGGCTTGCGCTTCAAAGGCAGCGACTGAACGGACTGCCTCGAGAACGACATCGGCTTCCACCTTCTGTTCGGACACCCAGGCCAAGTGAACCAGCAGGACGGGGATCATGGGATCGGTGGGAATATTCATGGGTTTCCTGAAAGAAATCAACGGGCTCGGATCGCGCAAGCCGACCGTTTTGAAGACGGCGGCGATCCATGGAGCCTGACTATGAGGCGCAGCGCAACGCGCGTATTGCACATTCGGCGCCCGGATTGAACGCTTGTTTTTCCTCCGCGTCCGAGGCGCCGCATCGGCTTGCGCGACAACCTCGCGACCGCGACCGCCTTGGCCTCCCGCTCGACTATTGATTTTCAGGAACAAGTTTTTTGCCGCGGGCGGGGTTTTCCGGCAAGGGGACCGAACGCACACTCGGCGCCGATCGCGCACTGCTTCGCCTCACTCGCGACCAGCACCGCTCGGCCGTCGCGGCACGCCACATCTACACTGGCCGCTGGCACGCAATGTGCGAAAGGAAGAACGAGGTCGAGCCGACAAGGGTGCAGCCCCCACGGGTTCGATCGACTGCGTGAGGACTATCTTCAAGGAGGCGCGCAAAATTTCTATCCATCGTTCGTCGCAGCGCCGCCAATCGGATACCCCGTCACTTCAACTCCCGCCCTCCCAGTTCATGCGCGCCGAAATCACTCTCAACGAAGGGAGAGGTCAACCGCTCCCCGCAGGGCAAGGGCTCGCGCCACAAGACCTGCTCGGGTGCACGGTCGACCATCTGCAGAGAAATCAGGAACTTTCGGCTGACGGCGTTCGCATCTATCGCAAGACCGTGAACGCCCATGAGCGTCACCATGTCGAGACGGCCGCCAGCGGGCGAGGCGTCCTGCTCGGCATCTCGTTGCGCGACGGTCATCGTCGACGAATCCTTCATGAACACCATGCGTCTTGTCACGACTTCGGCAAAGGCTCGATCTATGTGCGCGATTTCTGCGACCGCTATCGCGCGGACATGCAAAGCGGCTTCGACTTCGTGCTGCTCGAGATCTCCCACCCGGCCCTGCAGCGCGCCATCGACGAAAGACCGGGGCCGCGCGTTGGCGGCCTGGTCGATGTCGCGGGCGTCAGGGACGAGGTGCTCGCCCATCTCGCAAGCGCGCTGATCCCTGCGCTCGAACGTCCTGCCGAGGTCAGCCTGCTGTTCATCGATCAGCTCAGCGTTGCGATGACGAGCTACCTGGTCGACAACTACGGTCGCGCCGCGCCTGCCACCGAGCCGCGGCCGAACCGGCTGCTTTCGCGTTCGCACGAGGCGCGCGTCAAGGAGATGTTGCGCAGCAAGATGGACGGCAGCATTTCGATCGCCGAGATTGCCGACGCCTGCAACCTGTCGCGCAGCTATTTCATCCGCGCCTTTCGCGAGACCACCGGCCAGACACCGCACCAATGGCTGACCGCACAGCGGCTGGAACGCGCGCGCGCGTTGCTGGAGGACGCCGAGCGGCCTCTGGCGGACGTGGCCGCAGCCTGCGGCTTTGCGGACCAGAGTCACTTCACGCGCGTCTTTTCCCAGCACACCGGCATGCCGCCGGGCGGCTGGCGCAAAAAGATGCAGCTTGAAAAATGAGGATGGCCGAACGCGGATGCCGATACGAAACGCCGAGTTCTGCAGTCCTTCCTACTCGCCACCCCGCACCTGCTCGATCGACTCCGTGACGCCATGGAGCGTGCATTGCGAGAACCGTCCGCACCCTGGCCGCACGCCGCACGGCGCGGCCTGCGGCTAGATGCCGAGCTGCGCTGCGATCGCCTGCCCCAGCACAGCGTCGACCAGCCTGAAGTGCTCGATCTGCCGTCGCTGGATGGTCTCGGGCACGCCCGCCATCGCCGCTGCGACGTTGGCGGCCAGACGCTCCCGCTCCGCGCTGCCCATCCGGCGGTACAGCGCCGTGGCCTGCACATAGTCCCCGAGGCCCTGGCGATCGTCGAAGCGCGCCGCATCGCCGCTCAGCGGTAGCGCAGGCTCCGCGTGCCGTCGATCAGGACGCGGTCCGCCGAAGGAGTTGGGCTCGTAGTAGGCGTCGGTGCGAGGCGGCACGTCCAGCCGCATCGCACCGTCGGCGTGGTAGGTGTGCACCGGCGCGCGCGGGCGGTTCACCGGCAGCGCCGCATGGTGCGTGCCGACGCGGTAGCGCTGCGCGTCGGCATACGCCAGCAGGCGTCCTTGCAGCAGTCTGTCGGGCGAGATGCACAGGCCCGGCACCATGTGCGCCGGGTTGAAGGTCGCCTGTTCCACCTGCGCGAAATAGTTGTCGGGGTTCGCGTCGAGCGTGAGCTCGCCCAGTTCGACGAGCGGGAATTCGTCTTGCGGCCAGACCTTGGTGGGGTCGAAGGCATTGAAGGACAGCGCCTCGGCCTGCTGCTGGCTCATGAGCTGCACATGCAGCGACCAGCGCGGGTGCTCGCCACGCTCGATGGCCTCGAACAGGTCGCGCTGCGCGCTCTCGCGGTCCTCGGCGATGGTGGCGCGGGCCTGCGCATCGGTGAGGCAGCGAATGCCCTGCCGCGTCTTGAAATGGAACTTGACCCAGCAGCGCTCGTTGGCGTCGTTGATGAGCCCGAACGCATGTGCGCCGTAGCCGTGCATGTGGCGGTAGCTGCTGGGCAGGCCGCGATCGGAGAACAGCATCACGATCTGGTGAATGCTCTCCGGCGAGAGCGACCAGAAGTCCCAGATGGCGGTGGACGAACGCAGGTGGCTCACCGGATGGCGCTTGAGCGCGCGCACCAGGTCGGGAAACTTCTGCGGATCGCGAATGCACGCCACCGGCAGGTGGCTGCCTACCAGGTCCCAGTTGCCTTCTTCCGTATAGGCCTTGAGGGCGAAGCCGCGCATGTCGCGTTCGGCATCCGCGCAGCCGCGTTCGCCCGTGAGCCCCGAGAAGCGCACCAGCACCGGCGTGACCCGGCCCGGCTGCAGGAAGTGCGCGCGGGTGTGGCGTGCAATGTCGCCCGTGATGCGCAGCTTGCCCAACGCGGCCGCGCCCTTGGCGTGCAGCACCCGCTCCGGAATGCGCTCGCGCGCCAGGTAGGCGAGCTTTTCGGCCATCTGGTAGTCCTGCAGGAGGATCGGTCCGCGCGGTCCCGCGGTGATCGAGTGCTGGCTGTCTGCCACGGGTGCGCCGCCTGCGGTGGTCAAGGTCGGCGGCCTTGGGTTTGTCGTCATGGCGATGTCCCTGATCGAGTCTCGCGGCATGGTGAGCCGCAGGAACGCGCGTGTCTTGAACAGGAGTCGTCTGTTTTGAACGACGGCAGGCTGCAAGCCCCATGCTGCGACGCAACAGCACCCGAATCTGCAAGGCCGCACCCAACCCGACAAGACGACGCCGCGCGCAGGGTGCACCATGGAGCCCCACTCACGACAGGCCCCTGCCATGAAACCCACCCTGCCCCAGCTCATGAGCCTCAACGGCGGCTTCGTCGACACCGCAGGCTTCCTGGCGCTGCACGGCCTGTTCACCGCGCACGTGACGGGCAATTTCGTGACCATCGGCGCGGCACTGGTACACGGCACCTCGGGCGCACTCACCAAGCTGCTGGCGCTGCCTGTGTTCTGCGCGGTGGTGATGCTTGCCCGCCTGCTGAGCTACAGCCTGCCCGGCCTGGGCCTGCCGGTGATGCGGACCATGCTGGTGCTCAAGGCGGTGCTGCTGCTGGCGGGCGGCGTGCTGGCCATCCTTTTCGGCCCCTTCGCCGATGGCGACCGCGCCACGGCGATGATCGCGGGCCTGGTGCTGGTCTCGGCCATGGCCCTCCAGAACGCGGTGCACCGCATCCACCTGGGCAGCGCGCCACCCACCACGCTGATGACAGGCACGACCACGCAGGTCATGGTCGACCTGGCCGACCTGATGCGCGGCGGCCAGGCACCTCAAGACAAGGCCGCAGCGCATGCCCGCATACGGCGCATGTCGGCCGCGGTGGCGTGGTTTGCCGCCGGCTGCGCGGCGGCGGCGCTCATCTACGCGCGCTGGGACGTGTGGTGCTTTGCCGTGCCGCCCGTGCTGGCGGCGCTGGCGGTGGTGCTGCAGCGCAGCACGCACGAAGGCGACGCCGCCGCGCGGTAGCACCGCGATCCCTGGCTCCGGTGCCGGGGGTCACTTGTAGAGCCAGCGCGCCATCAGGCGCGTATACCTCGGCATGATCAGGTACACCATCAGCCCCACGACGGCGGCTGAAGCAATCAGGTGCTCCACCGCATGGAAGGACAGCACGGGCACCGGCGCGAGCAACGAGTGCAGCACCGCGGGCACGAGCATGGTCAGGGGGTAGATCACCGACAGCGTCAGCAGGAACTGCTTGTAGCGTTTGGCCGGCGGCTGCCCCGCGGGCGGGTGGAACCAGAACTCCAGGCCGCTGCGTGTCTCGACCTTCTCTTCCATCTCCAGTAGCGGCTGCGCCTCTTCGATCAAACGGCGGCGAGCGTCCGAGTCGAACCAGTCCTGGGCATGCGCGAGCGAGTCGAAGCGGATGGTGATGGTGTATTGCAAGCTCCCTGCCCCAGGGTGAATCACATTGACGCCACGGTGTCCTGGAAAGCGGGACGCAATGGGCACCACCTTCTTCAGCCACCGCTCATAGTCTTCCACCCTGTCGCGCCGAACGGTCTGCTGGATCACGGCCGTGACGGTTTCGGCCCCGGGCGGCGCGCGCCCGGCGATCTCGTCCAGCGTGGCGGTGCGCAAGGTGGGTTGTCGGTCGTCGGCGGTCATGTTCGGTGGCCTGTTCAAGGGTCTCAGAGGCCGATCATCTTGCGACCCTCGTCGGTCAGCAGGTCGTGCGTTTCGGGGTGTGCGCGCATGTAGCCATTGAATACCGGGCACTGCGGAACCACGCGCAGCCCGCGCTCGCGTGCCGAGGCGAGGCCGGCGAGCACGAGCTGCTTCGCGATGCCCTGCCCTTGCAGGGCTTCGGGCACGAGCGTGTGAATGAACGTGATGACGTTGCCTTCGAGCGAATAGACGGCGACCGCGTGATGGCCTTGCGACACATATTCGAAGCGGTGCTTCGCCGGGTTGTCCTGAACCAGGGAAGAGGCAGGAAGGGAAGGAGAAGGCGAAGAAGCAGTGGTCATGGAAAGCTCGCGACAGGGACGGTTGGATTCAATGCAGGTGCCGCAGGTGCAACGGCCGGCGGGGCGCTGCGGCGGTGGCCCCGTCATTCTTCCCGAACCGGCGCACCAGGTGGGCGCAGATGGTCAGTGCCAGGTGTTGCTGCACGAGCGAGCCGGCGCGTTGCGGCCGCTCGAACAGGGCCAGCACGGCCGCACCCAGGCTGCACATCACCGGGTCGACCACGCCGGGGGCACACACCAGGCTGCTCACATGCACCATGCCCGACGCGCGCGCCACGGCGCGCACCAGCGCGTGCGGCACGTAGAACTGCAACGCATCCAGCGGGTTGCCCAGGTAGCTCGCGACCTCGTCGCGCAGATCGACGATGCCGAGGGCACCCGGCTCATAGCCGCGCACCACCGAGGGCCGCCCGCGCACCCAGGTTTCGTGATGGCGCATGCCGAGAAGGTGCAGCGTGACTAGGAAGGCATCTTCGGGAGGGATCTCCCGCTTCATGCCCAACTGGTCGGACAGGCAGGTGATGCGCGTGACGACGAAGGGCGCCATCAAGGACTCCGCGCCAGCTGCCGGCGCGTTGGGCGCCGGCAGCATGACGAGCGAGGGCGCGGATGGCAACTCGAAATACCGGCCCAGCAGGTCGCCGTAGGCGCCTTCGCGCGTCACGGAAAGCATCGGCCCTTGGTGAACGCCGGCGGACCGGCATTCACCACCGAGTCCCGCTCCTTGCAGGAACGCTCACTGCCATCACGCAAGGCAAGAGTGGCCACAGCGGGGGCAAAAACGGGGGGACTCAGCCCTGGCGCACCGACTCGAACAGGAACCACGTACGGCGCTCGGCCTCATCGATCCAGTTCTCCAGCACGCTGGCCGTGGCCACATCGCCGTACTCGTCGCACACCGCGTGCGCGGCTCGCATGAAGCCGGCCAGGCGCTGGTTGTCCTCGCGCAGTTCGGCCAGCATGCCGATGGGGGTCACGAAGTCGGCGTCGTTGTCGGACAGGCGCTGCAGGCGCACGGCATGGCCGGTGGAACGCAGCGTGGTGCCACCCACCTTGCGCACGCGCTCTGCGATGGGGTCGACCGTGGCGAAGATCTGGTCGGCCTGCTCGTCCAGCAGCAGGTGATAGTCGCGAAACGACGGACCCGACATGTGCCAATGAAAGTTCTTCGTCTTGAAGTACAGCGCGAACACGTCGGCCAGCAGCACGTTCAGTGCGGCGGAAATGTCGCGCGTGGCGTCGGCGCCCAGGTCGCTCGGCGTGTGCAGCGACGCCACGCGGCGCGCCTTGGTTCTGTCGGCCAGGGCCTTGACGGCTTTGGCGGTGTTTGCGCTCTTTGCAGGCTTGGTGGACTTGGATGTGGCCATGGGTCTTCCTTGGAAAGTGCCGTGGGTTGGCGAAATGCCGTCTGCCGTCAGCGAGGCAGATGGCAAAGACGAAAAAGCGGGGATCGGCCCTTGGAGCGCATCCTCGTTGCAACGAAGGTGCGCGTCTTGTCGATTAATGAGACCGTTTGGATATTTGCCGTCGCGGTGCCCAGGGCGCGGGCAATTCGTTCGTTCGCGGGTGACCAACGAAATCGAACTCGCAGTGGCGCGCGACGTGCCGGCGCTCATCATCTGCACATCGCCGGCCAAATCATCGAGCCCGTGCTCATCGAATCCTCGTGCTGAAGCGCGCCGTACAGCACGGAAGTAAAGCTCTCCATGGCGCGGTTCGGATATCACCACGTCCGTCTGGTTCATGGCACAGGCACCTTCCTACTTCGGCTGCTGCTGACGACAGATGTTCGTTCCTACGGTCGTCAGCTGGAGCGATCCGCCCAGCCATTCGAGCCAAGCCAATGAGACCAGATCGTCGATCACCGCCTCGTCGATCTCGCCTGCACGCCGGCGATGCAGCAAGTCAGCCACGTGGGGCAGATCGGCGCGAAGCGCTTCCCGCCGAGAAAGGGAGAGAAACGCTGGAGTCATGCGAGGTCCTTCATGCAGATGCATGCGAACCAGCCTAACACCCGAAGGCCGCCTGCAGCACATGAAAAGAAAAACCACACCGCGCTGAAACCACCTACACTAGACGCATCGACTGCGGCTTGCTCGTTGCCTCAGTCCTTGATTGACACCTCGCGGCAACCTCTGACCGCCAAGGCCTCACCTCCCCGACAAGCTGACCCATTCCCGTCGGCTCCTTGCGGAGCGTCATTCTCCTCAGCGAGTTCCATCGTCGGTCCGTTCAACGCATTCTGCGGACCGCTCCCGTTTCCCTCACAGATCCACTTCGTATGCCTGACCAGCCCAGTACTGGCACGCATGCTCGGCGCGCGCCTCGAAGGCAACCGCCCGCTTCATCACATGCAGATTCCACAGGCCCACGAGGTGGGCAGATACCTCGTCACCCCCATGACCAAGCTCACCGAGAGCGGGCAGTACGCCGCCTCGGTCTCCATCCGCCGCGGCATGCATGACCGGGTCTTCCGGCTCATCCCGCGCTTCGAGAGCGCCGCACGTGCGGCGCACTACGCATTGGCGCAGGGCCGCCACTTCGTGCTGAACAACCAACTGGCCTGAGCATCCGGCCGATCATTGAAGGAGCTTCGTGGGTAAGGAAGAACTGATTGAAATGCAGGGTCGAGTACAGGAAGTACTGCCCGATTCGCGTTTTCGCGTCACCCTGGACAACGGACACAGCCTGATCTGCTACTCGGGCGGCAAGATGCGCAAGCACCGCATCCGGGTGCTGGCAGGCGACAAGGTCTCGCTGGAGATGTCGCCCTACGACCTCAACAAGGGACGCATCACTTTCCGCCATCTCGAACCCCGCTCCCAGAGCGGCTCTCCCCCCGTGCGGCGCCCTGCCCGATAGGCTCGCCTCCCGATGCGTCCTGCATCGGACTCAACCCGTTTTTCGACCACTCAAGAAAGTAATCATGGACAACAAGCTCTACGTCGGCAATCTCTCATACACGACGCGCGAAGACGCGCTTCAACAACAGTTCGCGCCATTTGGTCACGTCGCCTCGGCGAAGGTCATGACGGAGCGCGATTCCGGCCGCTCCAAGGGCTTCGGTTTCGTCGAGATGGGCTCGCCTGCGGAAGCGCAGGCCGCCATCAAGGGGCTCCACGGCAAGGAGATCGATGGCCGGGCCCTGACCGTCAACCTCGCCCGCCCGATGGAGCCGCGCACCGGTGGCTTCGGCGGCAACCGCAGCTACTGAACCATCATCGATCGTGATGCCCTCTCCCGCTCGGCATGCGGCGGGGGCAGACAACGCCGCGTCAGCTGCGCATGTTGCGTTGCTCCGGCGCATCGCGCACGCGATCTTTCCGCTGGCCATCGTCAGGCCCGAGGTGGCCCTGCTCCCGCAGGGTATCGGCCGACCTTGCCATTGAGCCAAGCCTGCATCTGCAGCGCGAGCGTGAGGCGGCAGTAGGCGGCGGAAGCACGCAAGCGTGCACACTGTGGGCAAAGGAGTGATCGCCATGCTTCCCATGCCCCGTTTCTCCTCCAAGCAGGTGTGCGCCGCCCTGGCCCTGAGTTTCTCGGCCTGCGCGATGGCGGCCGATCGCCGCTCGACGCGGCTGCGAGCGACCCCGCCCGGCTCGGCTGGATGGTGGGGGCGCCCCCGCCGCCCGAGCGGCGTCTGCGCTTCGACGACGGCAGCTATTTCCGCTTTCCGGCCTTGCGCTGGAGCGTTGCGCATTTCCGCGAACTCATGCCCACCGTCAATGTCTCGCGCGGCCTGGGTGCACCCGCGCCGCTGCCGCGCGCGCTGCGCGCCGACATTGACGACCTGCGCTTCACGCCGCTGGGTGCCAAGGAGTCGATGACCTGGGCCGAATCGCTGGCCGCCAATTACACCGACGGCATCGTGGTGCTGCACCGGGGGCGCATGGTGTACGAGCGCTACTTCGGGGCCCTGACGGAGCAGGGCCAGCACGGCGCCATGTCGATCACCAAGTCGTTTACCGGCACCCTGGGCGCCATGCTGGTGGCCGAGGGCACGCTCGACCCCTCCAGGCGCGTGGCCGACTACGTGCCGGAGCTTGCGGCGTCGGCCTTCGGCAGCGCGACCGTGCGCCAGATGCTCGACATGACCACGGGCCTGCGGTTCAGCGAGGATTACGCCGATCCCAATGCGGAGGTCTGGGCCCATGCCCAGGCGGGCAGTCCGCTGCCCAAACCCCAGGACTATGCCGGCCCGCGCAGCTACTACGAATACCTGCAGACCGTGCAGCCGGAAGGCCGGCACGGCGGTGCGTTCGCCTACAAGACCGTGAACTCCGACGCGCTCGGCTGGATCATCGCGCGGGTCACGGGGCGCTCTGTGGCCGCGTTGCTGTCCGAGCGCATCTGGAGCCGCCTGGGCGTCGAGCAGGACGCCTACATGACGGTGGACTCTACGGGCACGCCCTTCGCGGGCGGCGGGCTCAACACGGGCCTGCGTGACCTCGCTCGCTTCGGGAGATGCTGCGCAACGGCGGCCGCCACAAGGGCCAGCAGATCGTGCCCCGCGCGGTAGTGGACAACATCCGCCGCGGCGGCGACCGCGAGGCCTTTGCTCGTGCCGACTACACGCTGCTGCAGGGCTGGAGCTACCGCAATATGTGGTGGGTCACGCATGGTGCCGAAGGCGCTTTCATGGCACGCGGCGTGCACGGCCAGCGGCTCGATGTGAATCCCGGCGCGGGCGTGATGATTGCGCGCTATGCGTCGCACCCCGTGGCGAGCAACGCGGCGAACGATCCGACCACGCTCCCCGCATTCGACGCGCTGGCGCGCCACCTCGCGGCTCCACCGCGGTGATTCGCTGCCGCTCACTCGGCCAAAGGGGATCAGTGGAGCGTGACAACGGGGCCCGGTCCTTTCGGTCCGAGAGCCGGTTGCGCTATTGCCCGGGGTTTTCACCGTTCAGACCATGGCGTGGCGTGGCATGAGCTTCCCCCCAGATCTCCAGGGCGTCTTGGCTGAAGACTGGCTAATATGGCCAATCACTCGTCCTTGAGTCCAGCCATGCAAGTCAGTGCCACCGATGCCAAGAGCCGCTTCGGCTACTACCTAAGTCAGGCCGATCGCGAGCCCGTGCAGGTCATGAAGAACGACGGTGTCGCGGTCGTGATGGTCTCGGCTGCCCGTTACGCCGAACTCGAGGCGCTCGAACGGACAAAGACGCTCGGCCAGCGCAAGCGCGAATTCAACGAGACCTATTCAGAGTGGATTGCTGCCCAGAACGGGCTTGTCGAGCGCGTGGGTGTTTTCGGCGAGGACTACCGTCCCTGGTGATCACAGGATGGCCCAGTTCGACGTCTACGCCAACCCGTCCAAGACCCAGCGCGGCGAGATTCCCTGGGTGGTGGACATCCAGAGCGAGATCCTCAACGAGCTCCCGACCCGCCTCGTGATGCCATCGGCGCTGCGTGCCAACATGCCGGCGGCCATGCCGCAGTCGCTCTGTACAACCATCCATCGGCTAGGGCGGAGCGACCCTGGTGGCTTTACCGCATCTGGCCGCACCCATTCGTGTCCGGGATCTGGGGCCTGTCCAGGGCAGCCTTCGATCTCAGGCCAGCGATTTCGTGGCTACGCTAGACCCGGTGACCAGCTGAATCTGAGTCGAGCGTCCAGCACGTCGCGCTCTACCGGCGGTGTGGCTGCATAGAACGAAGGTATCCAACAATCCCTGGTAGATGGCATGTGCGATGCGTTGGGCCCGCCGCGGCTGCGGTAGTGAACGCTCGACCCATGCGGATGCGCAGTCCGGAGGCGTCTGCAGGGCAAGAAGCAAGCTTCCAGCTCGGGCGGGAAACGGATCTGCCCACCCACACACAGCTTCTGAAGGCCCTGTGCGCCAATTTGACGGCCGTCCAGACCCGGCCGTTGAACGTCCCCGACTAGCAACACGCGGCGCCGCCGGCATGCCGCCATTTTGCGTTCCTGTGCCATGATGAAGTTAACAAATCCACTCCCCATAACCGGGCGCTACCCTGCCCCCTGCCTGCACAGCTTCACCTTGGCCTACCTTGTCGCACTTCTGATGTTCGTCGCATCGCTGTGCCATGCGCAGACGGCGCCAGTGCAGCGCCTGCGCATCGTCGGAGGACTCGCCGGGGTCACGCAGTTCACGGGGCAGGAGGAGCAGTTCTGGACGCGCGACCTCGCGGCGCTGTCCGGAGGGCGCTACACCGCCAGCATCGTGCCCTTCGACCGCGCGGGCGTGCCGGGCCAGGAGATGCTGAACCTGATGCAGCTGGGCGTCGTGCCTTTCGGTACGGCGCTGCTGAGTCAGATATCCATCCAGCTGCCAGAGCTCGGCGCGGCCGATATGGCCGGTCAGAACCCGGACATCGCCACGCTGCGCCGCGTGGTCGGTGCGTTCCGCCCCTACCTCTCGCGGACCTTGCGAGAGCGCTATGACGTGGAACTGCTTGCGGTCTACATCTATCCGGCGCAGGTGGTGTTCTGCAACAAGCCGATGCAGCAGCTCGGCGACCTCGCGGGCCGGCGCACCCGCGTTTCCAGCTCCATGCAGGCCGACTTCATCTTGGCGCTGGGCGGCACGCCCGTTTACACCGAGTTCTCGCAGATCATGGCAAACATGAAGTCAGGAAACACCGACTGCGCCATCACCGGCACCATGTCCGGCCACACGCTGGGCCTGCATCAGGTGACCAGCGTACTCTATGCCATGCCGCTGAACTGGGGGGTGGCGGTCTTCGCCGCCAACCGCGAGAGCTTCCAGACGCTGCCACCCGATCTGCAGGCGCTACTGCGCAGGGAGCTGCCGCGGCTGGAAGCTGCGGTATGGATTCAGTCGGAGCGCGAGACCGAGGAAGGTATCGCCTGCAACACAGGCGCCCCGGGTTGCAGCAGATCCACCAAGGGGCACATGACGGCCGTGCGGCCCTCCGCGAAGGACGAGGCCCGCCGCCGCGAGATCTTCGCGACCCGCGTGCTGCCCGGGTGGGTACAGCGCTGTGGGCCGGTGTGCGCCAACGTGTGGAACCAGACGATCGCGCCGGTGGTCGGCATCCAGGCCAGGGCAACGGCGCAGTGACACCGCGATTTCCACGCCGTATCACCGCCATCATCTATGGCGTGGCGCTCGCGTTCCTGGCCACCGTGGGAACGGTGGCGGGCGTCATCGTCTGGGAGGCCAGGCATAAGGCCATCGTCGATCACGAGAACCAGACGGTACGCTTCGTGGCCGGTTCCGAGGCGGCCCTCAATCGTACGCTGCTGAGCGTCGACATGCTGCTGGCGGGCGCCAACGAGATTCTGCGCTACTCGACGGCCGCCACCGCTGGTGACGACGCGAGCAGCCCCGTTCCGCACCAACTGCTCGAGAATCTGGTGAGGCAGAACCTGCTCGTGCGCCACATCGCCTTCGTCGATGCGCGCGGCGCGGTGGTGGCATCGTCGGACCGGCGCGGCGACCGGCTGCCGCTCGCATTGCCCGCGGGCTTCGTCGACGGCGTGCTGGCCAAGCCGGTGTCCACGCTGGCGATCAGCGTGCCGGCCGTCAGCATGGTGACCTCGCAGAAGGTGGTGTACCTCGCCCGTGCCGTGAGGCTGGCGGACGGTTCACGCATGCTGGCGGTGGCGGAAGTGCAGCTGTCGCTGCTGGCGACGATCATGACGCAGGGCGCCGGCCTGCGCGGTCTGGAGGTCACGCTCGAACAAGACGGCGGCCCGCTCCTGGCGAGCCTTCCGCCGCGCGACGACCTGGGCGGCCGGCAGATCGAACCCGCCTTGCACGAACAGACCAGCGATGGCAAGCCGCAGCGCATGGCCGCGCGCCTGAGCGGCGAACCAGCCATCGTGGTGGCCCGCCCCACGCTGCATCGCAATCTGCTGATCGTGGCGAGCATGCCGCTAAGCGCAGCGCTCCAGGAATGGCGCCGCGAACGCGACCTGATCGCATGGACTGGTGCGCTCATCGCGCTGATGATCGTGGCCGTGGCGCGCTTCGCGCATGTCCAGCTGCGCCGCCAATGGCGCTCCCGCATGGAGATGGTGCGATCCAAGGCCACCCTGGACCAGGCGCTGGAGTCCATGGCCGAAGGCTTCATCCTCCTGGACGCCGAGCACCGCGTGCTCACATGGAACCGCAGCTTCGTCGCGATGTTCCCGTGGACGGCATCGATGATCGCGCCACAGCTGCCCTTTCAACGCATCATGGACGAAACGGCACGACGCGTGGTGCACAGCCGCGGCCCGACGGCTTGGACGGCAATGAATGCGCCGCAACTCGCACAGGCGCACTCCGAGCAGGAGGCGCTGCTGCAGAACGGCCAGGTGATCCGCGCGACGCGCAGCCGGACGCCGGATGGCGGCCTGGTCTGCGTCTACCACGACATCACCGAGAAGCGTCGCCACACCGCCGCCATCATCGAGAGCAAGGCGCAGCTGCAGGCGACGCTCGACGCCCTGCCCGACCTGTTGCTCGAGGTCGGGCTCGATGGCCGCTGTCACGGCCATCACGCGCCGCGTGTGCCAATTCATGTCGCGGGATTCGAAAGCCCCGTGGGGCGTACCCTGCAGGAACTGCTGCCGTCCGATGCTGCCTCGCAGGTGATGGCGGCGCTGCGCGAAGCCCACGCCAGCGGCTACTCGGCGGGGCGCCAGTTCGAGCGGCGCGACAAGGGCGAACGCACCTGGTTCGAGATCTCGGCGTCGCGCAAGTCGGTTGACGAGGCGGTCGATGAGACGGTCCATGGACCGGTCGACGACGCCGCCAGCAGGACCGATGCGCGTGGCGCGCGCTTCATCGTGATCCTGCGCGACATCACGCAGAGCAAGCGCGCGGCCCGCGAGATCGAGCACCTCGCCTTCTACGACACGCTCACCGGCCTGCCCAACCGGCGCCGGCTGCTCGACCGCCTGCACCAGACCCTCGGCAACGCCGCGCAGCGCCCGGGGCTGTGCGCACTGCTCTTTCTCGATCTGGACAACTTCAAGACGCTGAACGACGCGCTCGGCCACGACGTGGGCGACGTGCTCCTCCAGCAGGTGGCGCAACGGCTCAAGAGCTGCCTGCGCGACGGCGACACCGTGGCGCGCCTGGGCGGCGACGAGTTCGTGGTGATCCTGGACGACCTGGACGACGAGATCGCGGTCGCCGTCTCGCAGACCGAGACCGTCGGCGCAGCCATCCTCGCGCACCTGAACCAGCCCTATACGCTGGGCACGCAGCACCATCACAGCACCTGCAGCATCGGCGCCTCGCTGTTCGATGCCCGTACCGCCTCGATCGAGGAAGTCCTCAAGCAGGCCGACATCGCCATGTACCGCGCGAAGACGGACGGCGGCAACGCGCTGCGCTTCTTCGAGTCGGACATGCAGACCCGCATCACCACGCGTGCCGCACTGGAGAACGAGCTGCACGCCGCCATCGCGGCACAGCAGTTCGTGCTGCACTACCAGAGCCAGGTGACCAGCGAGAACCGCGTGGTGGGCGCGGAGGTGCTGGTGCGCTGGCAGCATCCGGTGCGCGGGCTGCTGCTGCCGGGCCAGTTCATCGATGTGGCGGAGGACACCGGGCTCATCATCCCGATGGGTCTGTGGGTGCTGGAGACGGCCTGCAGGCAGCTCACGGCATGGCAAGGCGATCCGCGCCGGCGACACCTCAAGTTATCGGTCAACGTCAGTGCCCGGCAGTTCCGCGAAGGTGACTTCGTCGATCAGGTCAGCCGCGTGCTGACGCGCACCGGCGCCGATCCGGCCAAGCTCGAACTGGAGCTCACCGAGAGCCTGCTGCACGAGAAGGTGGCCGACGCGATCGGCAAGATGGAGGCACTCGCCGCGCTGGGCATCCAGTTCTCCATGGACGATTTCGGCACCGGCTTCTCTTCGCTGTCCTACATGACGCAGTTGCCGCTGAGCCAGGTGAAGATCGACAAGTTCTTCGTGCACCGCATCGGACTGGACCCGAAGGTGGAGTCGATCATCCAGGCCATCATCGGCATGGCGCGCAGCATGGAACTGGAACTCGTGGCCGAAGGCGTGGAGACGCCTGCGCAGCGCGAGTTCCTGCTGCGCCATGGCTGCGACCTGTGCCAGGGCTACCTTTTCGGCGTGCCGCAGCCGCTGGAGATCTACGAACGCGAGCTCGATGGAGAGCTTCCCGCCTCGAATCTCGCCTTCGTGCCGTAATAGGCGCACACGTTCAACGATGAAGGGCGACAGGTCCGAGACCGCAGACCGGGGCCGAGGTGGTCGAGGCGCGCGGCATTCAACCTTCGCAATGACAGCTGCAGCGCCGCTCGCGCTGGAGTCATCCCCCGCTCATTCGCGCGCGCTCGCCGTTTCGAGGCCTGGGAATCTCGGCATGAAGCCCAGCTCCTCGCGGATGCGGCGGCCGTCCATGAGCGCATCGAAGGCACGTGCGAACTCGGCGTTGGAGCCATCGGGCGGCGGAGCGCCCACCGATGCGAAGAGCGCGCCAAGCGTGGGCGCTTCGTCGCCGACCACGTTGTAGATGCGGTGCGCAGGCGACGGGGCATCGAGCAGCAGAGTGACGGCCTGCGCGACGTCGACGTGGTGGGCGATCGACATGCGTTGCGCCGGGGGAAAGCCGCGCATCGCCGGAACCACCTCCTCGATGTGCGGATCGCCGTCACCGTACACGAACGGCAGGCGAAGCACACGCACGTCCAGGCCCTGGAGTTCCAGGAGGAAACGCTCGGCCGCCAGCTTGCTCACCGGATAGGCCACCGTCGGCGCGCAGAGGTCGTCCTCGCGAGCGAGCTGTCCACCGTTGGCGCCGTAGACAAGACCGGTGCTGGTGAAGAGGAAACGCCGCACCGAGGCGTCGCGCGCGGCGTGCGCCAGGTGCTGTGTACCGAGATCATTGACCGCGTGCGCCTGCTCGGGCGTCGCACCGCGGAAGAAGGCGGCACAGTGGACCACGGCCTCGATGCCGTGCACTGCAGTGGCCAGCGAGTCTGCGTCCTGCAGGTCGCCCTGGATGATCTCGACACCGGCCTCTTGCAGAGGGGCAGCGCGCGCTGGATCGCGCACAAGGGCTCGCACGTGGTCACCCCGCAGGGCAAGTCGCTTGGCGAGTCGGCTTCCGACCTTTCCGGTCGCTCCAGTGATCAGGATTTTCATGACCTGCAGCGTAGCGTCGCGCCCGCGACGCGAATTGGAAGAAACGGACATGAAGGGGCGAAATCCCATGAGTTCGCCAAGCGGTTGAATAATGGGGCCATGCGCGCGCACCACATTCACCAAGGTCACCTGGCGCAGGAAACTTCGACCGCGTCCTCCGTGGCCGCCCTCTCCCTGCACATGATCGACCGCGATGCGCGAGGCACCCTGGTGCCCCGCCTGGAAACCCAGATCGTCGTTCGCTTCGGATCGATGGCACGGGACGGACTCGATGCACATGTGCTCGGGGCACGGCAGCAGGTGCATCGCAAGCTGGTTCGCGGCGGCCAGCGGATCTTGGTGGCGCGTCTTCGTCTGGGCGTGCACGAAGCGGTTCTCGGCGCGCCCGCTTCCGCCATCGCCGGGCACACTGTCGCACTCGAGGATCTGTGGGACGACAGCGCGCAGCTGTTCGATCGGCTCGCCGGCGCACGCAGCATGGCCGAGGCGGCCGCGGCGCTGGAAGGCGCCATCTCCGAGCGCCTCGGCACCGCGCAGGGAGGCGGTGTCCAGCCGCGTTTCGCACTCGAAGCCGCCAGGAGGCTGGAGAGCGCGAGCGTGGACGTTGTCGCCGCAGACCTTGGCGTGAGCGCCCGGCACCTGCGCCGTGTGTTTCGCGAGGCCCTGGGCATCAGCCCCAAGGCATTCGCCAGGCTCACGCGCTTCCATCGCGCGTTGCGCGACGCCCGCCATGACAGCCGCATGGGCTGGGCCGGCATCGCCGCTGCCGCGGGTTACTACGACCAGGCGCACCTCATCGCCGAGTTCCGCGCGATCGCCGGCGTGACGCCACGCGCACTCGTCGACGAACTTCGTACGGGGCCGGGGATCGACTGAAGTCGGGCCACCGCGCAGGCGCACGCAGCGAAACGGACGAGGCCATCGAAGCCGAAAGGGGCCGGCACCTCGTCGGTGTGCTCACCCAAAGCCGGCAGACTGCCCCGGTTCGGACCCAACGCGGCGGTGATGACCCTGCCCCAACATCGATCCACCGTCCACGGCTTCGAGCCGCAGGCTGAACAATCCCCGCGCTACTCGAGTGGCTGCGGATGCAGGGCTGCGACGGAGGTCGGCGCAAGCAGGGTATGTCTCAGGCTCCAGATACAGGCAGCGAGTCGAAGCAGCCGTTCCACGTTCCGGTCGTGATTCACGTCCTGTGGGTCTTCCCCACCAATCAGATCGCAGATGCAGTCCAGCCCTGCTGCAGGCGTGAAGCCCAGGCCGGCGCGCGCCATCTCGATCGTCGCCGCCAGAACGTCCGTCTTTTCCATGTCGAGCTCCGTGAAGTCATGAGGCGTTGCCCGCCGGGATACTGCCGGACCGCGATGCCGATGAAGGAGCCGCTGCAAAACAGCCCCGCAGCGGAACACACAATCATCGGCAGAGGTGGGTTCACTCGGGCGAGTTACGGCGTCGTGTGCATCTGCTGTGCGTCACGAGCAGCTACCCGCTCTGTCGCGTCGTCGCGCTGATCCCCCTCTTCCGGTGTGCCCCGGCGCGTATTGACAGGCTCCAGACCGGCTCAGGCACCGCGGAGACGGGGTGGCTTGCGATGCTGGGTTGCCTGCTCGTAGTCGTGCGCCAGCGCGAGCAGCACCGCTTCGCTCCACAGCGGGCCGACGAACAGCAGACCAAAGGGCGCACCCGACGCGTAGTAGCCTGCCGGCACCGTCACCGCCGGAAGGCCCGCGATGTTGAGTTCGCCCACCGTGGTTTCCTGAATGGTGCCGGTCTTCACGGCAGGCAACTCCTCGCGCATCTGAGGAAACACCAGTGCATCGAGTCGCTCGCGCTCGAACACCTCGTCCACGATTCGCAGATAGGCTTCCTTCAACGCGATGAAATCCGAAAGGTCCGGTGGCACGGTGGGCGACTTCAGGGCGGCTGCGAACTGCGGCAGATTGTGCAGATAGCTCAACACCCCCTTCGGTCCGAAGGCGGACTCGCTCTGGGTCGCTGCGGCGAACTCGGCGAAGGACGTGAGCGCCGCATCGGGGCCCAGGCGCTCGAGGTACTTCTGCAGGTCATAGGGCACGGATTCCATCCCGCGGGCGTCGAAGTTCGCCAGTGGCGGCGTCGGCTGGCGCAGGTCTGCGAAGCCGGTGCCTGCAAACGGGTCATCGATCAGCACGGCACCTCGCGCCTTTAGTTCATCAGCCGCACGCAGGTAGAGCGCGTTCGCCTCGCCAGAGAGCGGCTGTGTGCGCCAGCCGGGCCCATACAAGCCGATGCGCGCCCCTTCCAGGGTGCGGCTGCCGAACTTCGAGGTGTAGCCCCCCACCGGCTTCTTGCCGACGCCGGCCAGCGTCTTCGGGTCTTCTGCGGAGTAGCCCGCCAGCACGTCCAGGCAGAGCGCCGCATCCTTCACGGTACGTGCGATCGGACCGACGACGTCCCGGTTGCCAGACAGCGGCATGACGCCGGCGTTGGGCACCAGGCCGATGGTCGGCTTGATGCCCACCAGATCCTGAGCCGAAGCCGGATTCTGGATGGAGCCTCCCGTTTCCTCGGCGAGTCCCAATACCGCCATGCTGGCCCCCACCGCCGTTGCCGTACCGGCGCTGCTTCCTCCAGGCACGCGATCCGGCATGACAACGTTGAGCGTGGGGCCCGCCCAGCTGTCGTCCGCGTGCGTTCCGGTGTGGCTCAGGATCGGCACGTTGGTCTTGCCGAGGATGATGGCACCGGCGGCGCGCATGCGCGCCACGACAGGAGCATCGGTCGCAGGCATCAGGTCGACGCCGCCGGTCTTGCTGTGCAACAGCGCCCAGCCGGCGGTCGTCGGAAAGCCGACCATGTCCATCGGATCCTTGACCACGACGGGCACGCCTGCGAGCGGGCCCAGCGCTTCGCCGGCCTGGCGTCGACGATCAATGGCACGCGCGTCGTCGAAGGCTTCGTCGTTGAGGAAGATGACGGCGTTGTAGCGCGCGTTCCAGGTCTCGATCTGAGCAAGGCAGGCTCGTGCAAGCGACTCTGCATTGAAACGGCCGCTTTGGAAACCCTCCTGGACGCTGTCGATGGTCAGGGTCGTGAGGTCGATGTCAGGGGTGATCTGGTTCATGGCGTTGAAGCTCGCTTGGATCTCGTGAAGAAGATGGATGGATGGAAGTAAAGGCGGGGCGGCGCCCCGTTCAGAAGGTCATGTGGCGATCGACGATCTCGTCGCTCAGCATCTCGATGGGACCGCTCGCGACGATCGATCCCTTCTCGAGCATCGCGAAGCTGCTGGCGACACGGCGCACGAAATCGATGTTCTGCTCCACCAGCACCATCGTGAGCCCCAGTTCGCGATTCATGCGCGAGATCGCAGCCTCGATCTCCTGCACGACCGACGGCTGGATGCCCTCGTTGGGCTCGTCGAGCAGCATCACGCTCGGATGGATCGCCAAGGCGCGCGCCAGGGCGAGCTGCTGCTGCTGGCCACCGGACAGCACGCCGCCTGGGCGCTCCAGATTCGCTGCAAGATACGGAAACAGTTCGAGCGCCAGTGCTGGGATCGTGCGCGGCCCCCGCCCGGCGAAGGCGCCCATCAGAATGTTCTGACGGACGCTGAAGTCGGGAATGATCTCGCGCCCCTGCGGTACATAGGCAATGCCCGCACGAGTGCGCAGGTGCGTGGGCAGCGCGTCGATGCGCTGCCCATCGAGCTCGATGCGGCCGGTCGAGTTCACCATGGTGCCCATCAGCGCGCGCAGCAGCGTCGTCTTGCCCATGCCGTTGCGACCGAGAATGGCAGTGATCTTTCCTCGGGGAATGACCAGGCCGACGTCGTGCAGCGCATGGCTGCGGCCGTAGTAGCTGTCGAGATTCGTGAGTGTCAACATGGCGATGCGATTCCGTGGGATCCGAGATAGGCCTGCCGCACGCGGGGATCCCGCTCGATCTCGGCGACGTTGCCTTCGGCCAGCACGCGCCCCAGATGCAGCACGGTGATGCGCTCGGCAATGTCGCGTACGAAGGCCATGTCGTGCTCGACCACCAGGATGGTGTGGCGTCCGCGCAGGCTTTTGAGAATCTGTGCGGTCTTGCGCGTTTCGGCGGCCGTCATGCCGGCGGTGGGTTCGTCGAGCAGGATCACCTTGGGGTCCTGCGCGATCAGCAGCCCCAGTTCCAGCCACTGCGTCTGGCCGTGGCTGAGGTCACCGCCGAGTCGGTGCTGCTCGGCTTCCAGGCCGATGAGGTTCAGGATCTCATCCACCCGGGCATCGATCCCGTGCCCGAAGCCCCAGCGCAGATTGCGCAGGATGGAAGGCTCCCGGCTCGCAGCCACGCACAGGTTGTGTCGCACCGAGAGTTCGCGGAACACACTGGGGATCTGGAACTTGCGGCCGATGCCCGCGCGGGCGATCCGGTATTCGGGCCGATTCGTCAGGTCGCGTCCGTAAAGCAGGACACGGCCCGTCGTACTCGCCGTCTTGCCCGAGATCAGATCCATCAAGGTGGTCTTGCCTGCCCCGTTGGCACCCAGCAGCACGCGCAACTCGCCGTCGGCCACCCGCAGCGAGACGCCATCCACGGCCTTGAAGCCGCCAAAACTCACGCCCAGCGACTGGAGTTCGAGCGCGGTCATGACCTCCCCCCGGCCGCGCGGGCGCGCGTGCGGTGGTCGAAGCGCGCGATCAGGTCGTGGGCCCAGCCACCGATGCCTTTGGGCAGGTAGAGCACCACCAGCACGAAGGTCAAGCCCACGATGACACGCCAGGCTTCGACCAGCGACTGCGTCTCGCTCGCGGTCGCCTCCAGAATGTTGATCAGGATCGCGCCGATGCACGCACCCAGCAGCGAGCCCCGGCCACCCACCGCAGCCCACACCACCATCGTGATCGAGAAGCTCAGGTCCATGAAGGTGGGCGAAGCGAACTCCGCCACCACCACATAGAGCATGCCGGCCACGGCGGCGATGGCCGCGGACAACGCGAAGAAGAAGGTCTGATAGTGCGCCACGTCGAATCCCAGGTAGCGCGCGCGCTGCGGATCGCCCGAAGTCGCGCGCAGGATCACGCCGGCGCGCGTGGCGAGCAAGACTCGCGCGCCGATCAGCACGAATGCGAGCGTGAGCGCGACCAGGTAGTACGTCGATGTGCCGTAAGGGTCGAACTCGTGCGCGCCAACGCGCAGCCATGCGAGGTCGGACAGCCCGTTGAACCCGTTGGTCAGCGGCTGTGCGTCCACCAGCAGGAGGCGCACCAGCAACACCAGCGCGAGCGTGACGATCGAGACGAACACCCCCGCGATGCGCTTTCGGAACAACACGCCCCCCAGAACGAACGCCACCAGCACCGGCAACACCACGCCCATGAAGATGCCGAATCCCTGGGATTGGAAAGGCAGCCAGAGGAACGAGCCCTGGTTGATGCAGCACAGATCCACTGTCGCGCCGGGCTCGGCGTTGGACAGCATGAAATCGGGCACGGGATTCGCGCCCCCGTGCTGCAGGCTGGTGGGACTCGCCATCTTCAGCGACATGGCGAGCATGTAGGCGCCCAGGCCGAAGAAAAGGCCTTGCCCGAGGTTGAGGATGCCTGCGTAGCCCCAGCACATGGCAACGGCAATGCCGAGCATGCCGAACACCAGATACTTGGCGAGCCGATTGAGTCCGAAGCCGTCGAGCACGAGCGGAGCCAGAAAGACCAGCCCCAGGAACAGTGCATACGCAGCCACGGTCAGACGCTTGTCCAGAGAGGTTCCCATGGCCATCACCGCCCCTTGAACGAGAAGAGCCCCTGCGGGCGCACGATGATCAGAAGAATCACCAGGCCGAACACCACCGCGCGCGCGAGGATGTCGTTGCTGAATGCCGCCACCACGCCGGTGACTTCTCCGAGCCCGATCGAGGTGACGATCGCGCCAAGCAGGCTGCCGACACCGCCCGACACCACCACCAGGAAGCTGTCGACGACCAGGGCCGTTCCCATGTCGGGGGATACCGTCTTGAAGCCCGCCACGAGCACGCCGGTGATGCCGGCCAGGCCGGCACCAAAGGCAAAGGTCCATGCATTGACCCGTTGCACATCGATGCCACAGGCCGCGGCCATGCGTGGATTTCGAATGATGGCGCGCACCTGCATGCCGATGCGGGTGCGATACAGGAGCAGCCAGGTCGCGAAGGTGAGCACCACGGTGCTGGCCACGATGAACGCGCGATAGGCATTGATCGGCGTCTGGCCGATCATCACCGCGCCTTGCAGCATCTGCGGAATGGGCATGTTCTGCAGCCCCGGCCCCAGCCCCTCGATATGGATGCCGAAAAAGGCCAGGCCACCTTCGAGCCGGACCGCCTGCTGGATCAGGATGGCAACCCCCCAGGTTGCAAGCAGCGTGTCGCCGAGCCGGCCGTAAAGGCGCCTCACCACGCAGCGCTCTATCAGCAGGCCCAGTGCACCCGAGACGACGAACGCGATCGGGATCGCAGCGAAGAGGCCGAGGCCCAGCCATATCTGCGCCATCACGGCGGCATAGGCACCGACCATGATCATCTCGCCATGGGCCATGTTCACCACGCCCATCGCGCCATAGATGATGACCAGCCCCAACGCGGCCAGCAGAAGTATCGAGCCCATGCTGAGCCCGATCAGTATTACATCCAGCATCGGAAGTCTTTCTCTCGAAGAGGCTCGACCCGCAAGGCGCGCGCCTTGCAGGTCTTGGGCGTCTCAGGCCTTGACCGGAGCGGCGCCCGTGCGCTTGCAGATCAGGTTGGCATCGGTCTCGCCGTAGGCGAAGTAAGGCAGCGGGCGAACGGGCTGGGGACTGGCATCGACCACCTTGCTCTGGCCGTCGGCCTGCCACTGGCCGATGCGCGGCGTGACCCATGCATGCAGGCTTTCCGGATCGATGCGAACCTTGCCGCCGGGTGCGTCGTAGCTCTGACCACCGATGTTGGCGCGGATCGCATCGGCCGTCGTGGCCTTGCCCGCTTCCACCGCCTGCTTCCAGAGGAAGACCTGAAAGTAAGCGGCTTCGAGCGAGTGATAGGTCACCGCCTTCGGGTCGTTGACGAACTTGCGGTAGCGCTCGATGAAGGACTTGTTGGCCGGCGTGTCGATGGACATGAAGTAGGGCACCGAGGTGTAGCTGCCAGCCGCGTATTCGCCCCCCATTGCTGCAATCTCGATCTCGCTGATCACCGTGGCACAGATCGGCACCGCAGCCTGGGACATCCCCTGGTTCTTGTATTCCCGGTAGAAGGCCACCAGCGAGTCACCGACCACATGCGAGAGCACCACGTCGGCGCCCGACTCCTTGATCTTGCGCACCACCGAGGCCCATTCGGAATGACCGAGCTCGAGGTACTCGTCCGCCACCCACTTGGCACCGGCCTGCTCGATCAGCTTCTTGCTGACCTTGGACATCTCTCGCGGATAGACGTAGTTCGAGCCGACGATGAAGAACTTCTTCTTGCCCAGCTTCTCGACGATCCAGGGAATGTAGTTGGCCAGCTGCTGGTTGGCGACCGCGCCGCTGTAGACGACATTCTTCGAGCACTCGAAGCCTTCGTAGTGGGTCTGATAGAACAGCATCGCGTTGCGCCGCTCGAAGACGGGCAATACCGCCTTGCGGCTCGCCGAGGTGTGGCAGCCGAACACGGTCTCGATGCGATCACGCGTGATCAGCTTGGAGGCCTTCTCGTTGAAAGTCTTCGGGTCAGAGGCGCCGTCCTCGAGCACCACTTCGACCTTGCGCCCCATGACACCGCCTGCGGCATTGATCTCGGCGACGGCCATGCGCACGCCGTTGGCAAGCATCTTCTCGACGATCGAGAGTCCGCCGGTCTGCGAATAGAGCGCGCCGACCCTGATGGCGTCGGCTGCGTACGCGGGCCGCATGAGGGCCGGCGATGCGAGCGCGGTCGCAGAAGCAGCCGAGGAAAGAAGGAAGTGGCGACGGTTGGTTTTCAACATAGGGGACCTCAGGACGTGACGCAGCGAACCATGCGCTGCCGATGGTTGATGAGCTCGACTAACAGGACCAGCCGACAACACTGTCGGTTTCAGGCGAAAAAAAACCCACAACGCGGTTTGCACCGCGGTGTGGGCTTCATTGCCAGGTGGCCCGGAGAACACACATGGTTCCCGGAGCCGGTCGCATCGGCGCCTGAATATCAAGGGGATGCAACCACCGAATCGGCATGCCGACTCGATGCGTTCATGCTAACGAGTTAGGGCGGCGGTTGCAACAGGGTTTCCATGTTGATGATCGAACTCGCAATCTGTTCCATCGACAGGCGCTTGGCCATCGCCTGTGCCCGGATCGCCTGGTAGGCGTCCACCTCGCTGATTCCCTTGGAGGCCATCAGGATCGTCTTGGCGCGACTCATGGCCTGGTCGCTGGTTATCTTGCGGCGCAGCTTGCGGTTTTCCTTGAGCATGGCCTGACGCTCGGCCCACAGGCTTCGCGCCGTCACGAGGTGCGCCAGCAGGCCGAATGGCTTGATGGGTTTTTGCACCACTGCAAATGCGGCGCTCTCGAGCACCAGCTGCAAGGTCGTGGGATCCTCGTAGTTCACGATGGCGATCACCGTCGGCTCGGGTCGGGGCAGCGTCTTGAGCAACGCCTCGGTCGCGTGGCGCGCCTCCCCCTCCACCAGCAGGAAGAGGACATCGACATTGGGCGGCACGCTGGCGGGCATCGGCCAGGCCGTGGTGACCATGCAGCCGACGCGCCGCAAGTGGCTTACCAGTGCGTCCCCCTCCTCGTCAGGCGGATGGACGACGACGATCTTGAGTTCGGGCAGCTCTCTCAGCAGCGATATGGTCATGGCGCCCTGCCTCCTTCACGCCGGGCGCCCCGCCAGCGGGTCGAAGCGACTCTCGTACATGTACGGGTCGGGTTTGACCCGCAGACCGGGGTCGTCAACGACCTGGAACACCCCTTGTGCATCCACACGCGCGACGCGCGGCCACAGATAGGTATGGTGGTTTTCCTGGTCGATCCGCACCTTCCCCTGAGGCGCATCAAATTCATGTTCGTGCAGGTGGGGCAGCATCGCTTCAAGCCGATCACTGCCCGCGCGCTCCAGGGTCTGCGCGTAGAGCATCACCTGGAAGTAGGCCGACTCGGCACACGCGGTGATCGGCAAACCTGTGCCAAAGCGCTTGCGCCAGGCCGCGACGAACCTGAGGTTCTCCGGTGTCTGCAGTGTCGAGAAATACGGCGCCGCCGTGATGCTGCCCGCGGCAGCCCGTGGCGACATCTGGGCAATCTCCGCCTCCTGGGTCGACTGGCTGGCGATCGGATGCGTATTCGGGTCGAAGCCCGCAGCACGGTAGGCCTCGTAGAAGCGCGCAATGCCATCGCCCACGACCGTCGAATAGACGACGTCGGGCTTCGCCGCCTCGATCCGCCGGATGACCTTGGCCATATCGATGTCCGCCACCCGCAGCGGGATGTACATCTCGTCGAGCACCTCACCGCCGGCTTGCCTGAACAGGTCCGCGATGATCCGGTTGGACTCGTAGGGATACACGTAGTCCGAACCGATCAGGAACAGTCTCTTGCCGAAGTGGCCAGCCATGTAGCGCACCAGCTGGACCGAGTTCTGATTCGGTGCAGCGCCGGTGTAGACGCAGTTCGGCGAGTACTCGAAGCCTTCGTACAGCGTCGGGTAGAACAGCAGTGCGCGGTGAGCCTCGACCACGGGAAGCACCGCTTTTCGTGTACTCGACATGTAGCAGCCGAATATCACCGGCACGCCCGCTTCGTCGCACAGCTGCTTGGCCAGCTCGCGGTAGCGCGGAGGGCGTGAGGCCGGATCGTGGACCAGCGGCTCGATCGGCCTGCCGAGGACCCCGCCCGCCGCATTGACTTCCTCGATCGCCAGCAGGGTGGCGGCCTGCTGGGTTCGCTCCACCGCCGCGGTGACGCCCGTGGAAGAGAAGAGCACTCCGACACGCCAAGGCTGCGCTGTGGATCTGGTCATTTCCGAACTCCAAAAGAAAAAAGCTCCCAGCAGCCATCGCGGCCGCCGGGAGCTTCACTGCTCCATGTCAATGTCGAGGCTTTGCGGCCTCGTCCACGCTACTGTAGCAGCCTCGTGCGAAAACCACGAAGGGCCGCGGACAAATCGGAAAGCAGTTCCTGCCCTGAAGATCAGCGGCGGGAACGCGGTCACGAAACCCAACATGGCCGCGCTCAGGGAACTGAAAAGGACGAAGGTCCGCGATCGGCGGCATCGAACAATGCCTCGTCTCTTCTCCGTGCAATCGCCTCAGTCGCGCAACAGGCTGCCAGTCGAAACGGCCGGGTTGCCCCCTCCGAGGATCGGCCCCGTCTCCGGCGCATTCTCGGTCATCATCCGGCTCAGCAGGGTTGCCAGCGCGTCGCGCTGAGACGCATCGAACATTCGCAGGAGATGCAATTCTGCGGCCGCATGTCGTGGCATCGCGTCGTCGGCCAAGCGAATTCCCTTGGCCGTGAGCTTGACCAATACGCCCCGCCCATCGTTCGGATCGATGGAGCGCTTGATCCATCCTTCCTTCTCGAGCCGCTTCAGCAGGTTCGACAAGCCGCCCGAAGTGAACAGCAGCGTGCTTTGCAAGCGGGAGGGCGAGAGCCTGTAGGGGGCACCGGCAACGCGCAACGTCGCGAGCACGGCGTACTCCTGGTATTTCAGACCGAAGGGCTCCAGCACCTGGTTCAGCGTGCGCAGCACCACTTCCTCCAGCCTGAGCAGGCGGCCAACCACGGCCTTGCCGCTGCTGTCGATGTCAGGACGCTCGCGTTGCCATTGCCGTATGCCCCGCTCCACCAGGTCGGCATCTGCATTTGCCTGTGACTCCCGGTCCACGAAGTCAGTTTCGGCAGCTCCCACGGCGTCTCGCTGGTGCCGCGCATCGGCTTGGGGCGAACGTCGGATCGATGCTTCCTTCTTGTGCGGCATGACGTCTTTCTCTCCTGGTTGATGCCATCGCACCGCCATTCTGGTGCAGCGAAACGGCTCGGGTTGGCACCTATCTTAAATGCCTTGCATTTATCTTTCGTGAAAGATAAAGTGAATTCCGACGCGGCCATCAGGCCCTCGCCTCACAGGAGCTCTTCATGAAAAGCACGTTCTCGCGTTGTGTCGTCTCCGGCTTCGTGGCCACCGTTCTCGCGGGTGCGGCACACGCCGAAGAGCTCGTGGTCGGCATCTTCGGCGGCTCGTTCGCCGAAGACTCCAAGACCTGCCACATCAGTTCGTTCGAAAAGAAAACCGGCGCGAAGGTCTCGCTCAAGCTTGGCAGTTCGTCGCAGTTCGCGGCCTCGATCCGTGCGACGGGCGGCAAGTCCGACTTCGACGTGGTCTACATCGACAACTCTCTCGCGGCGCAGCTCAAGAACGAGAAGCTCCTGGAGACCATCGACAAAGGCAGGCTCGCCAACGTCGCCGAGATCTCGCCGCGTGCGCTCGACAAGGACGGGCAATACGTGGTGTTCATGACGGGTGCGACCGTCATCGTCTACGACACCAAGCAGATCAAGACGCCTCCCAGCTCATGGGCCGATCTCGCCAAGCCGGAGTACGACGGGCGACTCGCCATCGGCGACATCAGCGGCACCTCGGGCTCGCAGTTCCTGATGGCGCTCAATCGCATGAAGGGCGGCACGCTCGCGAACATGGACGCGGGCTTCGCGGCCGTCAAGCCGATCGCGAAGTCATCGGTCACGCTCTACACGCAGGCCGACCAGATCGTCTCGCTCTTCGAGCGCCAGGAGATCGCCGCGGCCGTCTGGTATCCCGACCGCGCGGGCTCCGCCATCGACAAGGGCCTGCCGCTGGCCATCGTCTACCCGAAGGAAGGTGCGGTGGGCATCCTGCCTGCGCTGGTGATACCGAAGGGCGCGAAGTCGCCCGCACTCGCGCTCAAGTACATCGACGAGGTGCTGTCCAAGGAAGGACAGACCTGCTTCGCCGAACGCAAGTACGCGGGCCCGGTCAACACACAGGTCAAGCTCAGCGACAAGGCCGCCAGGATCGTTCCGTACAAGGAGACCTTCGACAACCTGTGGCTGCCCGACCCGGAGGCCGTGGCCAAGTCGCTTCCCGACTGGACCAAGCGCTGGCAGCGCGAGGTTGCCCGCTGAAGCCTTCGCGACCCCTCGCACACCCACTCCTGGACGACCGACATGCCGGCGCTCACGCTCGATCGACTCGAGAAACACTACCCGGGCCCTCCCTCCCATACCGCCGCCAAGTCGGTCTCCCTCGACGTGCACGATGGTGAGTTCATCTCGCTGCTCGGTCCCTCGGGTTGTGGCAAGACGACTGTGCTGCGCATGGTGGCCGGCCTGATCGAGCCCACCGGCGGGCGCATCCTGGTCGACGGCCGCGACATCACGGCGCTGCCCACCAACAAGCGCAACATCGGGCTGGTCTTCCAGTCGTACGCGCTGTTCCCGCACATGAGCGTGTTCGAGAACGTCGCCTTCGGCCTGCGACGCCAGGGCGTGCAGGGCCCCGAACTGAAGCGGCGCGTGGACCAGGCGCTGGCGGATGTACGCCTGTCCGCGCTCGGCGCGCGGATGCCGCGGCAACTCTCCGGCGGCCAGCAGCAGCGGGTGGCGGTGGCGCGTTCGATCGCGCCGCGGCCGAGCATCCTTCTCTTCGACGAACCGCTGTCCAATCTCGATGCCTCGCTGCGCGACGAGATGCAGATCGAACTCAAGCGCCTGCAGCGCGACGTCGGCATCACGACGCTGTTCGTCACGCACGACCAGGGCGAGGCGATGTCGATGTCCGACCGCGTGTGTGTCCTGGCGCACGGTGTCGTGCAGCAGTTCGACACGCCGGAGGCCATCTACCACCGCCCTGCCACAGGCTTCGTTGCAAGCTTCATCGGCCGACCGAATCGCCTCGCGGGCCGGATCGCGCGAACGCCGTCCGGCGACGCCGGCGTGCAGATCGACGACGGTCCCGTGCTCGCGGCGTCCGGCGCGGACGGCATGGCGCCCGGCAGCCCGGTGGACATCGTCATCCGCCAGGAGGACATCAGCTTCGGCGAAACGCCTCCATCCCACGCGCATGCCCTGTCGGGCCGCGTCGCCATGCGCTCCTTCATCGGCGCCCGCGTGCAATACCTGCTTTCCTTCGGCGGCATCGAACTCCTCGCCGAAACCGCCACCAACGGACCGCATGCCGGGTTGACGGTCGACGCGCCTGCGCGCGTGAGCATCGACCCGCAACATGTCTACGTGACGCCCGCCGCGCCTGCGGAAGTGCGTACCGCGCCATGACGACGCGCAAGACGAACGGCGCGCTGCTGGCGTCGCCGCTGCTGCTGCTCCTGCTGCTGGCTTTCGTCGCGCCAGTACTGCTGATGGTGCCGCTGAGCCTGCATCCGTACGAGCCGGGCGCCGGCATCTCCTCGGGCTGGACGCTTGCCAACTACACCAGCATCGTCACCGACGAGTACTACCGCGAGGTCGTCGTGCGCACGCTGGTGCTGGGCTTTGGCGTGACGCTGATCTGCCTGCTGATGGGCTATCCGCTGGCCTGCTACATCGCCAACGCGGGACCGAAGATGCGGCTCGCGCTCACCATGCTCGTCATCTTTCCGATGCTGCTGAACCTCGTGGTGCGCTCCTTCGGGTGGATCGCCCTGCTGGCCAATCGGGGCCTGGTGAACAACCTGCTGATCGACATGGGCCTGATCGAGCGGCCCATCAAGATGATGTTCAACCTGTTCGGCCTGCTCGTGGGCATGTCGCACATCTTCCTGCCCTTCATGGTGCTGATGCTGGTGCCAGCCATCCAGGCGGTCTCCAAGGACGTGCAGGCTGCGGCGTACACCTTGGCCGCGAGCCGGCTGCGCGTGTTCTGGTCGGTCACGCTGCCGATGAGCGCGCCCGGCATCCTGTCGGGCTCGATCCTGGTGTTCGTCCTGACCATCAGCGCGCTGGTCACGCCACGCATGCTGGGTGGCCCGACCTACAAGGTGATGGCCACCCTGATCTACGACGACTTCCTGCAGACTCTCGATTGGCCGGCAGGCGCCGCGATGTCATTCACCCTGATCTTGCTGACGCTCGTGGTCATCGGCCTGTCGAGCCGCATGCTCAGGCGCTGGGGAGGTCATGCATGAACCTCGAGAACAGGAAGATGCCGCTGCTCGCGGCTACCGCCATCGCGGTGGTGGTGTTCCTGCAGGTGCCGGTGCTGGTCGTGATGCTCGCGGCCTTCAGCAAGACCGCCTACCTCACGATTCCGCCCAGGGGCCTGACGTTCCACTGGTTCGATGTGGTGCTGCGCGATCCGGAATATCTCAGCGCCGCGTGGACCAGCGTGTGGCTGGCTGGTGCCTCGACCGCTGCCGCCCTCGTCCTGGGGCTCATCGCGGCCTATGCGATCCACCGCCGCATGCTGCCCGGTGCCACGGCGCTCACCTCACTGTTCATGGCGCCGCTGATCCTGCCATCGGTGGTGCTGGGCGTCGCACTGCTGCAGTACTACACGCTGACCGGCCTGCGTGGAAGCTCCTTCGGGCTCTGGATCGCGCACGTGGTCATCACGGTGCCCTATGTGGTGCGCGCCAGCCTCAGCAGCCTTGCGGCGGTCGACGAGTCGCTCGAAGATGCCGCCCGCGTGCTGGGTGCCGACGGCCTCACGAGCTTTCGCCTGGTCACGCTGCCACTGGTGAAGCCCGGTCTCGTTGCGGGCGGTCTTTTCGCGTTCATCACCTCGCTCGACAACGTGCCGGTCTCGGTGTTCCTGCTGTCGGCGAGCCAGACCACGCTGCCCGTGAAGATATTCACCTCCGTCGAACAAGGAGTGGACCCGAGCGTGGCTGCGGTCTCCACCCTGCTGATTGTGGCGACCGGCATCGCGCTGCTGCTGGCCGAACGGTGGACCGGTTTCCACAAGCACGTCTGAGGCGCCCGGACACCTCCCCAGCCTCGTCGATCCACCCCATCCTCACGTCGTTCACCTCGACATCCGCCAAGGAGTTTTCTGATGCCGACCACGAGCAAAGGCTTCCCGCTCATGCTGACCTTCGATCTCGACGCGGAGACCATGTGGACCGGACGCGATCCGGCCAACGCCGAGCGGCCCATCCTGATGTCGCAGGGCGCCTACGGCTGGAAGGTGGGCATGCCGCGCATCCTCGCACTGCTGGCGCGCTACGGCATTTCCGCTACTTTCTTCATCCCCGGCGAGGTGGCCGACAAGCATCCCGACCTGGTACGCGAGGTGGTCGACAGGGGCCATGAGGTGGCCCATCACAGCTACAGCCACCGCTGGATCGTCAGCCTCAGCCCGGAAGAGGAGCGCGAGGAGATGGAACGCGGCATGGAGACGCTCACGCGCCTGACAGGCGCCCGCCCGCGCGGCTGGCGCTCTCCGGCTGCGGAGTTCAGCAGCATCACGCTCGATCTCCTCAAGGAATACGGCTTCGACTATTCCTCGAACTTCTTCGACGACGATTCGCCCTACCTGCTGGAGATCGGGGGCGAGTGCACCGACATCGTGGAACTGCCCTTTCGCTGGGTGCTCGACGACGCGCCCTTCTTTCAATACTCGATCACGCTGCCTGGCCGCACGCTGCAGGCGCCCTCCGCCGCGCTGGAGGCGTGGAAGAGCGAGTTCGACATGCTCTACGCCGAGGACCGCATGATGATGGTCGGCATGCACCCGCAGATCATCGGCCAGCCGTCCCGGCTGAAGGTGCTCGAAGGATTGATCGAGCATGCGCTGGCGCACTCACAGGTGTGGATCGATCGCTGCGACCGCATCTCCGATGACATGCGCCCGCGCCTGAAGGCGGCCACCCGGGCCGTACCGGCATGAACACCGCAGCCTCCACCCCCCGGCGCTTCATCGTGAGCGGGGGCGCCAGCGGCATCGGGCTCGCGGTGGCTCGCCTGGCCGTGGAAAGGGGCGCCCAGGTCGTGCTGCTTGACCATGATGCGTCCCGCGTGCAGGCCAGCGCCGAAGCCCTGGGTGACGCCGCGTTGCCACTGGTGTGCGACGTCACCGACTCGGAGGCCGTGATGGCCGCGATGAACCATGCCGTCGACTGGCTGGGCGGCCTCGATGCACTGGTGAACTCAGCCGGTATCGATTCGCTCAAGCCGCTGGAGCAGACCGGCGACGACGAATGGGCCCGCACGCTGGCTGTCAATCTGACCGGCCCGATGCTGACGTGCCGAGCCGCCATGCCGCACCTTCGCGCGGCCGGAGGCGGCAGCATCGTCAACATCGCTTCCGGCGCGGGGCTGCGGCCATTGCCGAATCGCACGGCGTACTGCGCGACGAAGGCGGCCGTCATCATGTTCGGCAAGGCGTTGTCCATCGAGGCGGCGGCCGATGGCATCCGCGTCAACGCGGTGTGCCCCGGCGCCATCGACACGCCGCTGTTTCGCAGCAGCTACGAACGCAGCGAGGATCCAGAGGGCGCACTCGAGGAGATCCGGCAGCGCTACGCGCTCGGCCGCGTGGCAGCGCCGGAGGAAGTGGCCGAGGCCGTGCTCTACCTGAGCGGTCCCGGCGCCAGCTACATCACCGGCACCGCGCTGGCCGTCGATGGCGGCCGCACCTTCCACTGAGGCGGCAGGCATGGGCCTCGAACAACGCATCGCCGTCGTCACCGGCGGCGGCCAGGGCATCGGCGCAGCCACTGCGCTCGACTTCCTCGACAAGGGCGCTCGCGTCGCCGTGCTGGACCTCGACTGCGCGCCGCTCAGCCGGGAATTGGCTGCGCACCCGGACATGGCGGCGCGCTGCCTGCGTGTGACAGGGGACTGCACCGACGCCACAGTGGTTTCTGCCTTTTTTGGCCAGGTCGAGGAAGACATGGGGCCGGTGGACATCCTCTTCAACAACGTCGGCCAGAGCGCGCGCGATCGCGGCAGCCTGTTCGCCGAATCCGAAGAGGCCACCTGGCGGTTCGTCCTGGAGGTCTCGTTGCTGACGACGATGCGTGCCTCGCGCCGCACCGCGCCGGGCATGAAGGCCCGCGGCTTCGGGCGCATCGTCAACATGAGCACCGACGCCGCCTTCGCTGGCGACATGGGCCTCGCCGACTACGCCGCCGCGAAGATGGGCGTGATCGGTTTCACACGCTCGCTGGCACGCGAGCTCGCCCCGCATGGCGTCACGGTGAATGCCGTGTGCCCCGGTGCCATACGCACACGTGCACATGACAAGCTCAAGCCCGAAGTCCTGAAGAGGATCGTCGCCGACACCCCGGCGGGCTTCGTCGGTTCGCCCCAGGACGTGGCCGCCGCGGTGCGCTTCCTGGCCAGCGAAGAAGCACGCTTCATCACGGGCCAGACGCTGCTGATCGACGGCGGCCGCTGGATGCTCTGAGCCTTCCATACCTGCTGCTCCAAGGATACGAACATGGACCTGATGGACCACAACGCGCGTGATCTCGCCGTGCTGATCCGCAACAAGAAGGCCTCTTCCGTGGAGGCTGTGCGCTCGGCACTGGATCGCATCGAGGGGCGGCGCGAACTCAATGCCTTCATCACCGTCACGGGCGAGCAGGCCCTCGAAGCCGCACGTCAGGCGGAGGCGGCGGTCATGAAGGGCGAGATGCTCGGACCGCTGCATGGTGTGCCCTACTCCGTCAAGGACCTCACGCTGACCGCGGGCGTGCGCACGACGATGGGGTCGGCCATCTACCAAGACTTCGTCCCGAAGGAGGATGCCGTGGCCGTGGCACGCGCCAAGGCGGCTGGCGCCATCCTCATCGGCAAGACAACCACGCCGGAGTTCGGCCACAAGCAGGTGGCCGCCGCGCCGATCTTCGGACGAACGCTCAACCCGATCGATCCGCGCTATACCCCTGGCGCCTCGAGCAGCGGCGCGGCCGTGGCCGTGGCCGCAGGCATGGGCTCGCTCGCGCTGGGCACCGACGGCGGCGGGTCGATCCGCATTCCCGCTTCATGCTGCGGCATCGTCGGACTCAAGGCCACGCTCGGCGTGGTGCCGAACCTGCAGGCGCCCGATCTGTTTTCCGCGAACTCCTTCACCGGTCCGATGGCGCGCGACGTCGCCGACACGCAGTTGCTGTTCGACGTGATCAAAGGCTTCGATCTGCGCGACCCTTATGGCTTGGGAGGACCCATGCCGCGGCGTGCAGCGCCAGCTTCGCTGCGAGGCCTGCGCGTGGCGTGGCTCCCCACGGCGGGTAACCCGGTCGATCCCGAGGTCGAAGCTGTGACTACCGCCGCCGTGCGGGCCATGGAACGCGAAGGTGCGATCGTGGAGGACGTGCTGCTGAACTTCGTCTCACTCGAGCGCCATTTCCTGGTGGTGCTGCAGTCGATGCTGGCCGCACGCGTGGGTGCCAACCTCGAGCGCTTCGGAGCACGGCTCGACCCCACGTTGATCGACGCGGTGCAGAAGGGGCGCCGCCACAGCGCGGTGGACCTGCACGACGCGACCTTCGCCAAGACCCGGTGCTTTGGCGAGTTGCAGGCGCTGCTCGACCGCTTCGACGTGCTGGTTTCTCCAACGGTGTCTGCGCCCCCGCTTCCCATCGACATGGACGTAAGCGGCGAGATCGAGATTGCAGGCCGACCCGCCGGCACCGTCCGCGGCGCGTGGTATCCGTACACCTACCCGATGAACCTCACCGGGCATCCGGCGTTGTCGATGCCTTGCGGGAGAAGCTCGAACGGCCTGCCGATCGGACTGCAGCTCGCGGGACGCTGGTACGACGACGACTACTTGCTCGCCATCGCAGGTCTGATCGAGCGCGTGATCGACCAGGCATCTACATAGCTTCCACCTCGCGCGTCCGTCTTCCTCGCGCTGTCTAGAGCCAACCATGCCCAGGCGCAATCCTGTGCCGTAGTTCCTTTGCCCAGGGCCACTTGCGCATCGCTTGCCACAGGAGCGGCCACGGGTCAGTTGTCGACGCGGATGAGCACCTTGCCGCGGGCATGTCCGGTGGCTACCTTTTCCAGCGCTGATCGGGCCTCCTCCAACGGAAAGATGGAGTCCGTGATGACCTGCAGGTGCCCCACCTGGAACATGTGGGTGGCTCGCGGGAGAAAAGGCGACGCGCTTGCGAAGAAGATGAACTCGCCGTGGTGTCCATTGGTCGGCTTGATTTCGAACTCCACGAGCGTTGCGATGCGCCCGCCTGCGCGCAGCACGGACCAGGACTTCGCCAGCGTGTCTCCCCCGATGGTGTCCAGCACGAGGTCGATGTCGCGCGTTGTCGCAAAGTCCTGCGTCCGGTAGTCGATGACTTCGTCCGCACCGAGGCTCTTGACGAGATCCGTGTTCCTTGCCGACGCGGTGGCGACAACGTGGGCGCCCGCCTGGCGAGCCAGCTGGACGGCCATGCTGCCCACGCCTCCCGCCGCCGCATGAATCAACACGCGCTGCCCGCGCTTCAGTTGACCGAAATCGAACAGGGCTTGCTGAGCGGTGCCGAAGGCGGTTGGAAGGGCCGCCGCCTGTTCGGCACTCATGTCCGCCGGGATGATGCACACATCATCGACGGCAACCACCACCGTCTGAGCAAAGGCGCCGCCGGCGTTCGGAGTCGTGCGTCCGACGACGCGGTCGCCCGGCTTGACGGCGGTGACCTCGGCGCCGACGGACTCGATGACCCCACTGAAATCCGTTCCCGGCACATAGGGAAGCTCCGCGGGGAAGACCTGCCGCATGTGGCCGGCGATCATCTTCACGTCCAGCGGGTTCACGCTCGCGGCCTGCACACGCACGAGGACTTCGTCGGGGTTGGTTGCGCGCACAGGGCGCTGCCCGATCACCACGGCGTCGGGGCTGCCGAAGGCATTGATGGATGCAGTTTTCATTTGAATATCTCCAAAGCCGGGCTCAGGCTTGCGGTGGGAACTGGCCGAGCTGAAGGAACAGACCGAACCAGTCCTCCATGTGCCAGGTCGCCGTCAGACGCCCGTCGACGAGTGTGTGGAATTCATGGAGGCGAAAACCGACGCTCTTGCCCGTCGGAGCAATGCCGAACAGTTCGCCCTCGTGCGTGCCGCTGATCTCCGCGCGGACGCCGATACGGCCGGGCTCCTGGACCATGTCGTGGACGGTGATCCTGACATCGGGAAATGCCTGAACGACGCTGCGGATGATGGGCTTGATGCCGTCTGGCCCGGGGCCCTGGCCTGGAGCAAGCGGAATGTCGTCCCAGTTGGGCGCGAGAACCTCATCGACGAGGTCGGGGTTCTTGTCGGAGAAGGCACGGTAGAAGGTTTCCACCGCCTGACGCTCGATGCGAAGGCGCTCGGTGTGTTCGGTAGGCAGGGTGCTCATGGCTGGGCTTCGCCAGTTGTTGAAGATGGCGCGATTCTGGGCACCGACCTAGAATCCGTCCAACAAATATCTGATATATCTTTTTATTCGTCGCATGGATTTTCATGGCATCGACCTGAACCTTCTGGTGGCCTTCGACGCGCTGATGAACGAGCAGAGCGTCACGCGCGCCGCGACGCAAGTTGGCGTGAGCCAACCCGCAATGAGTGCAGCCCTTTCGAGGTTGCGAAAACTATTCGGTGACCCGTTGTTCATGCGCAGCGCCGAGGGCTTGACGCCCACGGCACGCGCAAGGGAGTTGGCCGAGCCGATTGCGCGGGCCTTGCAACAGCTCGAGTCGACACTGGTGAAGAAGCCCGAGTTCGTGCCCGGGAAGGCGTCGTTCACTTTCAAGCTAGGGCTGTCCGACTATCCAGCGTTCGCGCTGCTTCCTTCACTGCTGCAGGCGCTTGGAAAGACCGCGCCCGGCGTGTCGTTGAACGTGCAGGCGTTCAACGACCGGGATCAGGCAGTCGACCTGCTGGATGCGGGCCTCATCGACGCCGCCGTCGGTGTACCGCCCACCCATGCAGACGCTCGGATACTGATGCGCCCCGTATTGCAGGATGAATTCGTCACCATCGTCGCGCACGGCAACCCGGCAGCCAGGCGTGGGATGAACATGAAGAACTACCTGGAGCTCCCGCACGTACTCGTGTCTCCCGAAGGCGAACTCCACGGCATCGTGGATCAGGCACTCGCACAGCAGGGGAAGAGGCGCACGCTTGCGCTGACCCTGCCACAGATGTTCGCCGTGCCAGCCATCGTGGCCAAGACGGACATGACGGCCACCGTCTTGAAACGCGTTGCCCTTCACGCGCAAACCGGCCGGAAGCTCGTCCTTTTTCCGCCTCCGGTCCCTTTGCCTAGAGTGGAATTCGACCTGATCTGGCATCGACGCAGTGACACGCATCCTGCACAGGTATGGTTGAGGAAGTTCATCGGGGAGCGTGCGGCGTTGTTGTGATTCCGGCGCGACAACGCCGCCGAGCCGCGATAGCCAACATTCAACCCAGCCAATGAAATCTGGCGCATGGATTTCGGGTCGGCTCGAGATCCGGACGCCTTCTTTGCCTGGTTTCGACCGCGCCCTCTCCTGCCATGGCGCAGTGTCAGTCGACCGTCGGAAGCCCGAAGCCGAACCCGAAGCTCGCTCCTTTCTTTGCAACTGGTGCGGTCTTCGCCTCTTCCTCGACGGGGCCCACGTCGAGATCGTCAACCATGCCCTGCAACTGCAGCAGGCCCGCCGCCATGGCAGTCTTGTAGCTTCGCACGGACCGGGACTGCTCACGCAGGACGCGCCAACCGTCGCCGTCGAGTTCGATCAGTCGCCACCGGTAGGCGCCTTGTGCGTCTTCGACGACCGTGATGGCGATGGGGCGCAGTGCGGGCATGATGGGTTTCTGGGTTTCGCGAGCAGATTGGGCAGACGGTAGCGTATCTCCGAAACACCGCAATCCGCGAGCGAGCGCCAGCGACGGACAGCGCCGTCCTACACAGCCCGCCGACTTTCGATCTCTGCCGACCTGGAGATGAGCGCGGGCGCCGCGATATGGCCCGTACCACGGCACTGCACCGGGAAGCGGCCTTCATTCGTTGCACGACCGCAGGCCATCGCCCCGGCAGACGGACCTGCCAACCTCAATGAAGCGCCGCCAGCGTCTTCAGTCGCGCCAGCAGCGAACCGACGATGCCGCTGTACGTGCGCCTCTCGGACGGCCCGACCCACTGCGCGAATGCCACCCGGAAGACGGCGATGCCCGCCTCTGCCACGAGGCTCGCGTCGGGCTCGCCGATGCCTCTTGCGCGCAGCGCCGCAGCCAGCGCCGCGGAGAGCCTCGCCAGCTTGATGAGCTCCCGCTCGTGCAGTTCGCCATTGGCGGCGATGACCGAGGCGCGCAGGCGAGCGAAGTCGCGGCGGTCCTCGCTGAAGAAATCGGCAGGTGCCTGCAGCGCGAACGCCATCGCATCCATGGCCGTGGCATCCACCGGCGCGCTTCGAAGCGCCGCCACCATCGACGCCTGCAGCACTTCCGAGCCGCTGAAGAGGACTTCGCGCTTGTCGGCGAAATAGCGGAAGAACGTGCGCGAAGTGAGCCCTGCGCGCTCGGCGATGGCGGCGACGGTCGTCTGTTCGTAGCCGACCTCCGCAAACAGTTCCATGGCCGCCATCCGAAGACGGCCCTCGCCGTCCGGCTCCCAACGCCCCATCGTCGCTTCCTCATGGTGTTGACACAAAGTGACATCATAGGCCTACAATGATGTCACTCAATGACATCGAAAGGACATCCATGCGCATCCTTGTGACCGGCGCTTCCGGCTGGATCGGCTCGGCCAGCGTCACCGAGCTCATCGCGGCCGGACACCACGTGATCGGACTTGCACGCAACGACGGGGCCGCCACCAGGATCAAGGCCCTGGGAGCCGAGGTGACGCACGGCTCGCTCGACGACCTGGACAGCCTGCGCGCTGCTGCCGCCCGCGCCGAGGGCGTCGTGCACCTGGGCTACAAGCACGACTTTTCCCAGATGGCCGACGCTGCGCGAACCGATCGCGCGGCGATCGACACCTTCGCCGAGGTGCTGCAGGGCACTGGCGGCCCGCTGCTGATCGCCTCGGGCACGCTCGGCCTGGCGCCGGGACGCATCGGCACCGAGGCAGACATGCCAGACCCGGCGGTGCATCCCCGCGTCGGCAATGCGGCCTACACGCTGGGCCTGGCCGATCGCGGCATCCGATCCCTGGTGGTGCGTTTTGCGCCGACCGTCCATGGCGCCGGCGGCGACCACGGCTTCGTGGCAACGCTGGCCAAGACCGCGCGCACTCAGGGTGTCTCGGCCTATCTGGGCACCGGCCAGAACCGCTGGTCGGCGGTCCACCGGCTCGATGCCGCGAAGCTGGTGCGGCTTGCCATCGACAAGGCTGCGCCCGGGTCCATACTCCACGCGGTCGCCGAGGAGGCCATCACCGCGCACACGATCGCCACTGCGCTTGGGCAGCAGCTGGCCGTCCCGGTGCAATCGATTCCTTCGGACCTTGCGGCCGCGCATTTCGGCTGGATCGGCATGTTCTTCGGTGCCGACGCACCGGCTTCAAGTGCCCAGACACGCGAACTGCTGGGCTGGAAGCCGCAGCACCCGACATTGCTCGAAGACATCGCGGCGGGCCACTACCCGGGCACCTGAAAGGCATCGGGAGCCTCTCCTGAAGCCGCGCACCTGGCTGGCATGCCGCGGCGGGTTGCGGCGCTGCGCGACCTCTCGCCGGTCCTCCTATGAACATGGGATTCCAGACACCGCGCTTTGCGATTCCACTGCATCCACGGTGAGGAAGCCAGCGCATGTCCAAACGAACCATCCACAACGCAACCGTGACCCTGAAGCTACCCCTCGACATTGGAGCCCACGCGGAACTCACCGCGTTGCGGGCGGCCGGCATACCGGTCGACGCCATGGGCAATGCGCAGCATGGCTTTCTGTTCGTGCGGCTGAGCAACGGAAGACGAAGCCAGAACAACATCTTCCGCTGGTTTGCCGGCGAGGTCGGGCAGACACCTGGCTGACTGCGTCTGCGTGGAGGGCGCCGTTCAGGCGCTGCGCGATTCGCTGTCCAGGCTCGCCATCTGCGCCGCGGCATAGCGGTCGCCGGCGGCGGCGCCCTTGGGCACCGCGCGCTCGATGGCCGCGAAATCGTCAGGTCCCAGCTTCACGGCCAGCGCGCCGAGCGCTTCTTCAAGCCGTGCGCGCTGCCGCGCGCCGATCAGCGGCACGATGTCGTCGCCCTGTGCCGCCACCCAGGCGATGGCAATCTGCGCGACGGTCACGCCCTTCGCGTCGGCGATCCGGCGCAGCGCCTCGACCAGTGCGAGATTGCGTTCCACATTCCCGCCCTGAAAGCGCGGGCTGTGCGCACGGAAATCCTTCTCGCCCGCGGCGTCCTTCTTCCAGTGCCCGCTGATCAGGCCGCGCGACAGCACGCCATACGCGGTGATGCCGATACCCAGCTCGCGGCAGGTCGCGAGGATGTCGTCCTCGATGCCGCGCGAGATCAGCGAATACTCGATCTGCAGGTCGCTGATCGGATGCACCGCCGCGGCCTTGCGGATGGTGTTCGAGCCCACCTCCGACAGGCCGATGTGGCGCACGTAGCCCGCCTTCACCAGGTCTGCGATGGCGCCCACCGTCTCCTCGATCGGCACGTTCGGATCGAGCCGCGCGGGGCGGTAGATATCGATGTGATCCACGCCCAGGCGCTGCAATGAGTAGGTGGCGAAGTTCTTCACCGCTGCGGGCCGCGCGTCGTAGCCGACCCAGCCGCCGGCCGGATCGCGCATGGCGCCGAACTTCACGCTGAGCAGTGCCGCGTCGCGCTGCGAGGGCTTCAGGCCCTTGAGCGCTTCGCCGATCAGCATCTCGTTGTGGCCGCTGCCGTAGAAGTCGCCGGTGTCGAGCAGCGTGATGCCCGCATCCATGGCGGCGTGGATGGTGGCGATGCTTTCCGCGCGGTCGGAGGGGCCATACATGCCCGACATGCCCATGCAGCCGAGGCCGATCGCGGAAACCTTGGGGCCGGTGGCACCGAGTTGGAGGGTGTTCATTGGATCTGTCCTTTCAGAGGGGCCGGACGCGATGGCGAGCGGCATGGCGGTAGTCTGGAAGCAAACACCCCGTTCGATAATCCGCCCGAGACTGCACGGGTTGTGCGGAAAAACGCACAATTACCCGATGACCGAACCCGATCTCTCCGACCTGGGCGCCTTCGTGGCCGTCACGCGCGCGCGCGGTTTCCGGGGCGCGGCCGCCCTGCGCGGCGTGTCGCCCTCCTCGCTCAGCGAGGCCATGCGGCGGCTCGAGGCACAACTCGGCGTGCGCCTGCTGAACCGCACCACACGCAGCGTGACCCCCACCGAAGCGGGCCAGCGGCTGCTCGATCGCATCTCGCCCGCGCTGGACGACATCGCCGGCGCGCTCGATACGCTCAACAGCTTTCGCGACAGCCCCACCGGCACCCTGCGGCTCAACGTACCGACCATCGTGGCGCAGCGCGTGCTGCCGCCGCTGGCCAGCCGCTTCCTGCGCACGCACCCGGGCATCACGCTGGAGATCACGACCAACGACACCTTCATCGACGTACTCGCAGCGGGCTTCGACGCCGGCGTGCGCTACGACGAGAGCATCGCCCGCGACATGATCGCCGTGCCCCTGGGTCCGCGCACGCAGCGCTTCGTGGCCGCGGCGTCACCGGGCTACCTCGCCGAGCACGGGGTGCCGAAGCACCCGACCGACCTGCTGCAGCACGCCTGCATCGGCCACCGCTTCCCGAGCGGCGTGCTTGCGGCCTGGGGCTTCGTGCGCAAGGGAAAGGCCGTGAAGATCACGCCGAGCGGACCGCTGATCGCGTCGATGCTCGACCTGGAGTTGCATGCCGCCGAGTCGGGCCTGGGCGTGATCTACACCTTCGACGAGTACCTGCGCCCTTCCATCGACAAGGGCACGCTGGTGCCGGTCCTGGAGGACTGGTGGCAGAGCTTCTCGGGGCCCTTTCTCTACTACCCGAGCCGCACGCACATGCCGGCGCCGCTGCGGGCATTCGTCGATTTCCTGAAGGCACAGAGCCTGTCGACCTGAGGCCATATCCTGCGGAGCCATCGCGCTGGCCCGGAGGCTTTCAGCCCGCTCGAGCGCGTGCCTTGCCCCTGGACGCTCCACCTTTGGCGGCCGCTTCTTCACGGATGCCCTCCCTACTGAATGCGCAGGACGCGCCGGGAGCGACAACGACGGAAACCGGCCATCGACACACTGAGGCTGACCTCGCGCACCGGATCCAACAGTGAGCAATGTCCCCGGCCGCAGTGCTGCCCGACGCCCGCTGCCGCCGCCCTCCTACGGGGTGAGTCGCTCGGCTGCGCATCATGCAGCCATGGACCGATTTCAGCGTCACGCGCACGTTGCGGGGAAGGCCAGCGGATGACACCAACGCCTCTCCCGGCAGCCGATGCATCAGGCAGCCCTCGCTCAGTCCGCCTCCTGCCTCTGTGCAAGGAGGCGATCAGCGCGTGGATCGACGATCTGGCGCCCAGCATGGGAGCGGCGATCGCGTACTACACGATGTTCTCGCTGGCGCCGCTGCTGATCATCGTCATTGCGGTGGCGGGCGCGCTGTTCGGCACGGAGGCCGTGCAGGGCCAGATCGCCGCGCAGCTGTCGGGCCTGGTGGGCGAGGAAGGCGCGCTCGCCGTGCAAGGCCTGATCCGAAGTGCCAGCGAGCCCGAGCGGGGACTCATCGCCGGCGCGATCAGCATCATCGTGCTTGTCGTGGGAGCAACCACGGTCTTCGCCGAACTGCAGAGCGCGCTCGATCGCATCTGGCATGTGCCGGAGCGCGCTAAGCCGCACGGCGTGTGGGGCGTCCTGCGCGCGCGCGTGCTGTCGTTCGGACTGATCCTGGGCCTGGCCTTCATGCTGATGGTTTCCCTCGTGGTGAGTGCCGCCCTGGCCGCTCTCGGCACCTGGAGCACGAACCTCGTACCGGGATGGGAGCTGATGCTGCAGGGCCTCAACCTGCTGGTGTCGCTCACCATCCTGACGGTCCTCTTCGCGATGATCTTCAAGTTCATGCCAAGCGCCCCGATCGCCTGGCGGGATGTCTGGACCGGCGCGGCCGTCACGGCGGTGCTGTTCGAGATCGGCAAGGTGCTGATCGGCCTGTACCTCGGCAAGAGCGGCGTCAACGAGTCGTTTGCGGCGGCAGGTTCGCTCGTCGTCCTGCTGGCCTGGGTCTACTACGCGGCGCAGATCTTCCTGCTCGGCGCGGAGTTCACCAAGGTCTACGCCCATGCGCACGGTTCCGTGGCAGCGAGCAAGGCACAAGCTGCCACCCAGGAAACAGCGCGCCAGGCCGAAGCGGGAACGGACGATGTCGAACGAACGCCCCGGAGCCTGCGCGAACCTTCGGAGGCGCACGCGGCTGTGGAGCGCAAGGAGCTGATCGTGGCGATCGCTTCGCGGGTCATCGTGGTGGGGGGTCTCGCGATGCTCCGCTCACTGCTGAGCGGCAGGCGCCGCACTTCACGCGCGCGGCATCGCCGAGGTCCGACCTGAGCCCGGCGTCGCCATGCTGTCGAGGCCTCGGCTCCGAGGCGACACATCGCCCGGCCAATGCACTCAGGCCGGCATGCTCGCTTTGAGCAGGCCGCGCGCCGGAGCGCCACCGGCCAAGAGCGCACCGACCTCCGTCCCGGGATCGGAGCCCGCCGACTTTCGTGGCACGCGGCGGCGGGTGACGTAGTCCGGGTGAATGCAACGCTGGGTGCCATCCTCGAAAGCCACGGTAATGGATCCCTCCGTCGAGGCGACGACGACGCCCGCCCCGAAACGCCTGACCTTGACCGGATCGCTTTCGGCGAAACGCACCGGCGGTCGGGCGGGCGCCGTCGTCGAAGAGCTCTGCGCCCTGTCCGCAGTCGCCGTTGTCGACTGCGTGCTCACGAGGATCGGCTGCGCCAGCGCGGCCTCGTGGGCTGCGATACGACGGCAGTTGTCGCATGTGCCGCAGCGCTTCGCGTCGGCCGAAGGGTCCAGATCGGCCAGCAGCATCTGCCAGCGACACTGACCCGACTGCGCGTACGAGAGCATGCGCTCGAGCGTCTCCCGGTCCTGCACCCGGCGCTCCTTGTAGGCGGCCAGCATCTTGCCCAGGTCGGCGCCCGAGACTGCCTCCCGTCGAAGCGAGATCTCTCCTCGCCGGCCGATGCGCAGGAGCTTCTCCTGCCGCAGCAGCGCCACCGCGGCCTGCATCCTGCTGCGCGGGCGATCCAAAGCGGCTAGGAGGCTGGTCGAGGTCCAGCTCTCGTGGGCAGGCGGCGTGGCGAGCAGCCGGCGATAGACCGCATCGAGGTCCTCGAGCTGGGGATACTTTCCGGCCAGGAAGAACTGCTGAACCGCACGGTCCTTGGCGTGGAAGAGCAGAACACAACGTGCTCGCTGTCCATCGCGGCCGGCGCGGCCTGCTTCCTGGTAGTAGGCGTGCAGGCTCGACGGCATCTGGGAATGAACGATGAAGCGGATGTCGGGCTTGTCGATGCCCATGCCGAAGGCGTTGGTTGCCACCATCACCCGCGCGGCACCGCTCATGAAACGCTCTTGTGCGTCGTCACGCTCGCGCGCTCCCAACTTGCCGTGATAGAGCGCGACCGACTCGCCGCGCGCACGGAGAGTCTCGAAGGCCTGCTCGGCGGCCTTCACCGTGGCTGCGTAGACGATGCCGCTGCCGCCTTCCTCCTGCACCACCTCCACGATGCGTCGCTGGCGGTCGTCCTCGTGCTGCATCTGCTCCACCGCGAAGTGCAGGTTGGCGCGATAGGCACCCGTGTCGATCAGCCCGCTGCGCGGGATCCCGAGGTGCTTCATCACGTCGGCGGCAACCTCCGAGCCGGCCGTGGCGGTGAGTGCCAGCACGG
>NZ_JBQEQC010000032.1:0-63420 GCF_052044195.1 Variovorax sp. 22077 | reverse complement strand
TTGGCGAAGCAAAAGAAAGTGAGTCGGCCGCCGGGCCGAGACCCGGCCCCGGGAAACAAGCGCTCAGCATGCTCCCAGAAGGAGCAGCGAGATGAATCTATCCCTACCCTTCGTCCGCCGCCCCATAGGCACAGTCCTCCTGACCATAGGCATAGCCCTGGCCGGCATAGCCGCCTTCTTCGTCCTCCCGGTCTCCCCCCTGCCACAGGTCGACTACCCCGTCATCTCCGTCAGAGCCTCGATCCCCGGGGCCAGCCCCGAAACGATGGCCACCAGCGTCGCAACCCCGCTGGAACGCCACCTGGGCACCATCGCAGGCGTCAACGAAATGACGTCCACCAGCTCGGTGGGCTCCACCCGCGTCACGCTGCAGTTCGACCTCAGCCGCAACATCGACGGCGCGGCCCGCGAAGTGCAGGCCGCGATCAACGCGAGCCGCATCGACCTGCCGGCCACGCTGCGCAGCAATCCGACCTACCGCAAGGCCAACCCGGCGGCGTCGCCGGTGATCATCCTGGCGCTCACGTCGAAGACGAAGACGCCGGGCCAGATCTACGACGCGGTGTCGAACATCGTGAGCCAGCGCCTGTCGCAGGTCGATGGAGTGGGCGACGTCGAGATCGGCGGCGGCTCGCTGCCGGCGGTGCGCATCGAGCTGCTGCCGTTCGCGCTGAACCGCTACGGCATCAGCACCGAGGACGTACGCGCCGCGATCCAGGCCTCGAACGCCAACCGGCCCAAGGGCATGGTGCAGGGCGAGGGGCGCAAGCTGCAGATCTATACGCAGACGCCGGCGCTGCGCGCGAGCGACTACGCGCCGATGGTCATCGCCTGGCGCAACGGCGCTGCGGTGCGGTTGCAGGACGTGGCGGAGGTGGTCGACGGCGTGGAGGACACGCGCACGCTGGGCCTGTTCAATGGCGAGCCGGCGATCATCGTGCTGATCACGCGGCAGCCTTCGGCCAACATCATCGAGACGGTCGACAGCGTGCGCGCGCTGCTGCCCGAGCTGCAGGCGCAGCTGCCGCCGGACGTGACGCTGCAGGTCGCATCGGACAGCACCAATTCCATCCGCGGCTCGCTGCGCGAGGTGGAGTTCACGCTGATCATCTCCGTGATCCTGGTGGTGCTGGTGGTGAGCCTGTTCCTGCGCAGCGCGCGCGCGACGGTGGTGCCGGCGGTGGCGACGGTGGCGGCGCTGCTGGGCACCTTCGGGGTGATGTACCTGCTGGGCTTCAGCCTGAACAACCTGAGCCTGATGGCGCTCACGGTGGCCACCGGCTTCGTCGTGGACGACGCGATCGTGGTGCTGGAGAACACGAGCCGGCACATCGAGTCGGGCATGACGCGCATGAAGGCCGCGCTGCTTGGCGCGAAGGAAGTGGGCTTCACCGTGCTGTCGATCAGCGTGTCGCTGGTGGCGGTGTTCATCCCGCTGCTGTTCATGGGCGGGCAGGTGGGGCGGCTGTTCCGCGAGTTCGCGGTGACGCTGTCCGCGGCGGTGCTGATCTCGCTGGTGATCTCGCTGACCACCACGCCGATGATGTGCGCCTGGCTGCTCAAGCCCGGCGGCGAGCACGACAGGAACAAGCCGCAGGGCAGGCTGGGCCGGATGGCCGCGCGCAGCTACGACTGGGTGCTCAAGCGCTACGAGCACAGCCTCGACTGGGCGCTCGACAGCAAGGCGCTGGTGATGCTGATCCTGGTGGCGGTGGTCGGGCTCAACGTGTACCTGTTCAGCGCGGCGCCCAAGGGCTTCTTCCCGCAGCAGGACAGCGGCCAGCTCAACGGCGGCCTGCGCGCCGACCAGAGCATCTCGTCGCAGGCGCTCGCCGAGAAGCTGCGGCAGGTGGTCGACATCATCCGCAAGGACGAGGCGGTCGACACCGTGGTGGGCTTCACCGGCGCGGGCCGGGCGGGCGGCGGCTTCATGTTCGTGAACCTCAAGCCCGCCAACCAGCGCAAGGACAGCGGCCTGGCGGTGATCGCGCGGCTGCGCCCGCAGCTCAACCAGGTGACCGGCCTGCGCGTGTTCCTGGGCACGGTGCAGGACGTGCGATCCGGCGGCCGCGCCAGCAACTCGACCTACCAGTACACGCTCAAGAGCGACAACGTCGCCGACCTTCGCACCTGGGCCGTGAAGCTGGCCGACGAACTGAAGCTGCAGCCGTCGCTGACCGACATCGACACCGACCAGGACCAGAACGGCGTGGAGACGGTGGCCAAGGTCGACCCCGACAGCGCGCGGCGGCTGGGCCTGACGTCGACGGCCATCGACAACGCGCTCTACAACGCCTTCGGCCAGCGGCAGGTCGCGACCATCTACACGGAGCTGAACCAGTACCACGTGGTGATGGAATGGGCGCCGCGCTACACGCGCAGCCCCAACTCGCTGGCCGACGTGTACGTGCCGGCCACCAAGACGTCGGTGGTGGGCGGGCAGACCGTGACCACGCAGGTGGCGGCCAGCGGCACGTCGAGTGCTTCTTCTTCGTCGTCGACGGCATCGAAGTCGTCCTCGTCCGCGGCGTCCTCTTCGTCTTCTTCTTCGAGCACGGCCACCGTGCCGGTCTCGGCCAATGCGGCGCTGCGCAATGCATCGACCGGCAACGTGCTGAGCAACACGGCCACCGCGCTCGTGCCGCTGTCGGCGGTCGCGAAGTTCGAGGAGCAGTCGGTGGCCACCTCGGTGAGCCATGAAGATGGCGAGCTGGCCACGACCATCTCGTTCAACCTCGCCGAAGGCGCCAACCTGGGCGACGCGCGCGAGGCCATCGCCAAGGCCGAGGCCAACATCGCCATGCCCACCAACGTGCGCGGCGCGTTCGCAGGCACGGCGGCGAGCGCGCAGCAGTCGCAGGGGCAGCAGGCGATGCTGATCCTGGCGGCGCTGATCGTGATCTACATCGTGCTGGGCATCCTGTACGAGAGCCTGGTGCATCCGATCACGGTGCTCTCGACGCTGCCTTCGGCCGGCGTGGGCGCGGTGCTGGCGCTGCTGATGTTCCGCATGGAGTTTTCCATCATCGCGCTGATCGGCGTGTTCCTGCTGATCGGCATCGTGAAGAAGAACGCGATCCTGATCATCGACTTCGCGCTCGAAGCCGAGCGCTCGCGCGGCCTCACGCCGATGGAGGCGGTGCGCGAGGCCTGCCTGCTGCGCTTCCGTCCGATCCTGATGACGACCCTGGCGGCCGCGCTGGGCGCGCTGCCGCTGGCCATCGGCTTCGGCGAGGGCGCCGAGCTGCGCCGGCCGCTGGGCGTGGCCATCATCGGCGGGCTGATCGCGAGCCAGCTGCTGACCCTGCTGACGACGCCGGTGGTCTACCTGCTGCTCGACAAACTGCGCCGCCGCGGCACCAACGAGCGCGAGCTGAGCCGCGTGACGCCCGCCTGAGCGAGAAACGACAACGACATGAACGCACTGTTTTCTCCCACCTCCCGCTTTTCGCTTTCGGCGCTCGCGCTGGCCGCCTTGCTCGCGGGCTGCGCTGTCGGCCCGCGCTACCAGCAGCCGGCCACCGCCGCTTCGCCCAACTGGAAAGAGCAGAAGGCCGCCGAAGGCTGGCTGCCCGCGGCCCCGGCCGACGCGCTCGACCGCGGCGAGTGGTGGAAGCTCTTCGGCGATGCCACGCTCGACGACCTGGCCGGCCGCGTGCAGGTGTCGAACCAGAACATCGCCGCGGCGGTGGCCAACTACACGCAGGCCCAGGCGCTGGTGCGCGGCGAGCGCGCGGCGCTGTTCCCGTCGGTGTCGCTCACCGGCAGCGGCAGGCGCTCGGGCACGGTGGGCGGCAGCAGCACCTCGAGCCCGTCGAACAGCTTCACGGCGTCGCTGGGCGCGAGCTGGACGCCCGATGTCTGGGGCCGGCTGCGCGAGGCGGTCAGCAGTGCGCAGGCCAACGCACAGGCCAGCGAGGCCGACCTGGCCGCGGCGCGGCTCTCGGCCATCGGCGACCTGGCGACCAGCTATTTCTCGCTGCGCGAGGCCGACGCCGAGATCGTGCTGCTCGACGAGACCATCCAGGGCTACCAGCGCGCCTTCGAGATCACGAGCAACCGCTATGCCGCCGGAATCGCCGCGCAGACCGACGTGCTCCAGGCGCAGACGCAGCTTGTGAACGCCAAGGCCGACCTCGTGGGCCTGCAGCGCACGCGCGCCACCTACGAGCACGCGATCGCGGCGCTCATCGGCGTGGCGCCGGCCGACTTCAGCCTGCCTGCCGCCAAGTGGACGCCCACGGTGCCGGGCGTGCCGCTGGGCGTGCCTTCGACGCTGCTGCAGCGCCGGCCCGACATCGCCGCGGCCGAGCGTTCGGTGGCGGCGGCCAACGCGCAGATCGGCATCGCGCGCGCGGCCTACTTCCCCAACATCGGGCTGACCGCGTCGGTCGGCAGCACCAACGTCAGCCGAGTGAAAGACCTCTTCAGCTCTTCCAACACGCTGTGGGGACTGGGGCTTTCGGTGGCGCAGGTGGTGTTCGATGCGGGCGCGATCGCGGCCAATGTCGATTCGGCGAAGGCGAGCTACGAATCCAGCGTGGCGCGCTACCGCCAGACGGTGCTCACCGCCTTCCAGGCGGTGGAAGACCAGCTGACCGCGAGCGCCACGCTCGCGCAGCAGGAAGGCCTGCGCCGCGAGGCCTCGGCCGCGGCGGACAAGACCGAGCAGCAGCTGCTCAACCGCTACCGTGCCGGGCAGGTGAGCTACACCGACGTGGTCACGGCCCAGGCTGCCGCGCTCAGCGCGCGCCGCACGCTGGTGCAGTTGCAGGTCAACCGCCAGACCACCGCCATCGCGCTGATCCAGGCGATGGGCGGCGGCTGGCAGGCCGGGTGGATGGATGGCGCCGCGCAGGCGCAGCCGGTCACCTCGCCCGCCACGCAGTGAGCGCGGCGAGCATCGGTGCCCGGCCGGCGCGGGCCGTCGTCAATGCGCCGGGCGGTCGATGGTGTGGCCCAGGTAATCCTTGTCGGTCACCAGGACCCACAGCGCCAGCACCAGGATCACCGCGGCCACGAGCACCGCGTTGACCATCGCCGTCTCGTTGCTGCGGAACCCGAGCACCCAGGGCGACACCGCGAGACAGGCTGCCAGCGCGACCTCGGTCCATTCTTCCCACTGTCGGGGCACGAAGGTCGCACCCAGCGCCACCGCGCCGAGCACGATGCCGGTCGCCACCATCGTCCACATGGCGGCGGTCATGCCCGAAAAGCCCAGGACCCAGGGCGAGACGATCAGCCAGGCGCCGGCGGCGGCGTTGACGGGGTCTTGCCAATGCTTCACTTGCTTCATGGTCATTGCCTCCTGTCGCGACAAGGCGCCGCGACAGTTTTTTGACCTGCGCCGCCGGTGCAGGGTTCCTGCCGGTGCGGCGTCGCGCCTAGAGTGGCAACTCCAATGTTTCCCACTTGCGCAGCATGGCCAGCTGACGGCGGAGGTAGTCGGTGGGCATCGCCTGTGAGCCCCAGACCGGGATGCGGCCGGCGTATTCGCCGAGCAGCCAGAACTGACGCGCCGCCATGAAGCGGGGAATGGCGGCGAGGTCTGCGTCGGGCACCGGGCGGGTCTCGCGATAGGCGTGAATGAAATGGCGCCATTGCTGGGCGGCTTTGTCGCCCAGGACGCCATCCGCCGTGCGGGGATGAAGTATCCACGGATAGACGGCGAGCTCGTAGGCAAGGTAGCCCGGGCCTGCCTCGTCGAAGTCGAAGAACACGGCCTGGCGCCGCCCATGCGCATCGTCGTCGACGATGAAGTTGTTGCTGCCATGCGCGTCGCCATGGCAGAGCACATCGCCGAGTTCGCCCAGGCCCAGGATGGCGGCATGCAGGCGCTCGCCGAGCTCCTCGAACTGCGGGCGGAGCTCGGCCGTCATGGTCGGCGCGCGCAGCAGGCCTTGCAGCGGCCGCAGCAACAGGTAGTCGAGGTCCAGGCGATAGAGGCTTGCCGGGCCTCGGTAGCTTTCGCCTGCGGTGTGCAACGAGGCCAGTCCGTGGGCGAAGGCTTCGATGTCGGGGGCGGCGTCGCCGGTGAATTCGCCGCTCAGGTGCTCGAACAGCATCAGCGCGCGCGGGCCTTCGGGCAGCGGCGCCTCGATGGCGATCTGGCCGTCGGCGGTCGGCACGCAGCGCGAGACACGGCAGCCCGTGCGCGACAGGTGGTCGAGCGCGGCCGCCTCGAACTGCAGGTTGGGGCCGCCGCGAGGCCGGTCGGCGCTCAGCCGCGCCACCACGCGGCGTCCGTCGGCAAAGCCCAGCCGGTAGACCTGGTTGAAGCTGCGCCGTAGGAACTCGCTCTCGACCACCTTGCCGAGGCCGTAGCGTTCCTCCACGAGCATCGCGATGCTGGCGGCGGTCGGCGTGGATTGCGCGATTTCGAGTTCCATCCCCGGCTCCCCTTGGAAAAAAGGGCGCGATTATGCAGGCCCCCAGCCACCTTCCGGCCCCGGGGTTCCACACCCATTGCCAGGCGTCGCGACGCATTTCTATAATTGAGTACGTACTCAATCAATAAAGAACGCCGTCCCGACCCATGGCCAGACCCAGAAGCGAAGACAAGCGCAATGCGATCCTCGATGCGGCCATCGCGGAGTTCGCCAGCCGGGGTGCATGGAGCACGCCCACCTCCGCCATCTCGCGCGCAGCCGGCGTGGCCGAAGGCACGCTCTTCACCTATTTCGCGAACAAGGAAGTGCTGGTCAACGAGCTCTACCGGCAGCTGAAGACCGAGCTTGCCGAGGTGATGCTCCAAGACTGGCCCGAGCAGGCCGACCCCAAGACCAAATACCGCCACATCTGGGACCGCTACGTTTACTGGGGCGTCGACAACCCCGAGAAGTTCAAGGTGGTCTCGCAGCTCAAGGTGTCGGACCAGGTGAGCGAAGAGAGCAAGGCCGCGGGCATGGCGCCGTTCCTGCGGCTGGAGGTGCTTGCCAGGGAGTGCATCAGCAACGGGTTGATACGCGACCAGCCGCTGCCTTTCCTCGGCGCGATGCTGGGCGCGATGGCCGAGACCACGATGGCCTTCGTCGCGCAGGCGAAGAGCAGGAAAGGCCGCGCCGGCTACTGCGAGGCCGGCTTCGAGACCTTCTGGCGCGGCATCGTCGCCGACGCCTGATCCCATCCTCCACTCACGCATCCCCACGAAGGAACCACGCCATGCCCAAGCTCAAGCGCCGCCATTTCGTCCTCGGCACGGCGGGCGCCGTCGGTGCCCTCGTCGTCGGATGGGCTGCCACGCCGGTCGCGTCGCGGCTGACAGGGTCGCAGCCCTTGCCTGCGGCGCCGGGCCAGGTCGCGCTCAACGGCTGGGTCAAGGTGGGCAGCGACAACACGGTCACGCTGATGATGTCGCAGTCGGAAATGGGGCAGGGCACGCACACCGGCCTGTCGATGCTGCTGGCCGAGGAGATGGGCGCCTCGCTCGGGCAGATCCGGCTGGAGACGGCCGGCTCGGACGCCATCTACAACAACCAGGCGGCGATCCTCGATGCGCTGCCTTTCCGGCCCGGCGACGAGGGCGCGATGAAGCGCTCGACCGAGCACGTGATGGGCAAGCTGCTGCGCGCGATCCCGGGGCTCTCGGGCACGGGCGGCTCCTCGAGCATCACCGACCAGTGGGTACCGCTGCGCGAAGCCGGTGCGTCGGCGCGAACCATGCTGCTCGGCGCGGCCGCTGCGCTGTGGCAGGTGCCTGCTGCCGAATGCCGTGCCGAGGCCGGGCGTGTGCTGCACCAGGCCAGCGGCAGGAGCGCCACTTTCGGGGAGCTGGCCCCCAAGGCTGCGCAGCAGCCCCTGCCGACGCAGGTGGCGCTGAAGAAGCCGGCTGATTTCAAGCTCATCGGCCAGCCCGCGCGGCGAATGGACGGCGCCGCCAAGCTCGACGGCTCCGCCACCTTCGGGCTCGACGTGCTGCCGCCGGGCCTGCTGTACGCGAGCATCGCGATGTGCCCGACCACCGGCGGCCGCGTCGCGAGCTTCGACGCCACGGCCGCGCAGAAGCTGCCGGGCGTGCGCAAGGTGATGGCGCTGGAGCCGGTCGGCGCCACGCTCATCGGCACCGGCGCCACGCCGGGCGGGGTGGCCGTCATCGCCGACACCCCGTACCACGCGATGCGCGCCGTGAAGGCGCTCGCCATCGAATGGGACCACGGCCCGGCCGCCAGCCTGTCGAGCTCCGAGATGATCGAGCGCCTCTCGCAGACCCTGCGCACCAGGCCCGGCAACGCCCGGCTGGACGACGGCGACGTGGCCGGTGCGTTCCGCTCGGCCGCCAAGACCATCGAGGCCGAGTACCGTGTGCCCTTCCTGGCCCACGCGACCATGGAGCCGATGAATTGCACCGTGCAGTTCAAGGACGGCAAGGCGACCGTGTGGGCGCCCACCCAGGCGCCGGGTTTCACGCGCGGTGCGGCGGCCAAGGCGCTGGGCATCGACGCGGACAAGGTCGAGCTGCACGTGACCTACCTCGGCGGCGGCTTCGGCCGGCGCTACAGCACCGACTTCGTCACCCAGGCCGCCATGCTGGCGCGCGAGACCGGCGGCGCGCCGGTGCAGCTCTTCTGGTCGCGCGAGGAAGACATGGCGCACGACTTCTACCGCCCCGCCTACGTGGCGCGTTGCAGGGCGGGCTTCGACGCGGCCGGCGCGCTGGTCGCGTGGCAGACCGTCACGGCCGGATCGAGCATGGGCGCCCCCTCGCTCATGGACACCGCCACCGACGGCGCCTGGAACACGGCCTATGCCTTCCCCAACGCGCGCGTCGCCCACGTGCCGGTGGAGTCGGCCATGCCCACGGGCGTTTGGCGATCGGTCGCGCATTCGCAGAACGGCTTCTTCGTCGAGAGCTTCATCGACGAGTGCGCCGCCGCCGCGGGCAAGGACCCGGTGGCGTTCCGCGCCGCGCTGCTCGCAAAGGATGAGCGCCACCTGCGCGTGCTCAGGCGTGTGGCCGAACTCTCGAACTGGAGCCAGCCGCCGGCACCGGCGCCCGACGGCGCGAAGCGGGCGCGCGGCCTCGCGATCCACCGTTCCTTCGGCAGCATCGTCGCGCAGGTGGCGGAGGTGTCCGTCTCGCCGGACCGGCAGGTGCGGGTGCACCGGGTGACCTGCGTCGTCGATTGCGGCGTGGCCGTCAACCCGAACCTGATCCGCCAGCAGATGGAAGGCGCCATCGTCTACGGCCTCTCCGCCGCGCTGCATGGCGAGATCACGGTGGAGAAGGGCCGGGTGCAGCAGAGCAACTTCCACGACTACATGCCGCTGCGCATGAACGAGTGCCCGGCCATCGAGGTCGAGATCGCCGCCAGCGGCGAAGCGCCCGGCGGCGTGGGCGAGCCCGGCACGCCGCCGATCGCGCCGGCGGTGGCGAACGCGGTGTTCGCCCTCACGGGCCAGCGGCTGCGCAGCCTGCCGCTCCGGCTCGCCTGAACAGGGAAAAAGTAAAGAAGGAGCACCCCATGACCACCACGCTCACAGTCAACGGCAAGGCCGTCACCGTCAACGCCGAGCCCGACACGCCGCTGCTGTGGGTGCTGCGCGGCGAGATGCAGCTCGTCGGCACCAAGTTCGGCTGCGGCAAGGCGCTGTGCGGCGCCTGCACCGTGCACCTCGACGGCGAGCCGGTGCGCTCCTGCGTCACGCCGCTGGAGGCGGTCGGCAGCCGCGAGGTCACCACAATCGAAGGCCTCAAGGGCAGGGAGGCCGACGCCCTGCGCAACGCCTGGACCGAAGTCGACGTGGTGCAGTGCGGGTACTGCCAGAGCGGCCAGCTCATGTCGGCCTGCGCGCTGCTCAAAAAGACGCCGAATCCGAGCGATGACGACATTTCTGGCGCCATGAGCGGAAACATTTGTCGCTGTGGCACCTATCCGCGCATCCGCGCCGCGATCCATGTGGCTGCCCGGAAAGCTGCGGGCTGACAGCGAATGCAAAGGTTCTCGTCTTGACGGTCGGGGTGGGACGAGGTAAGGCCTAAGGTCCCAACTGGTTCACACAGGTTAATAAATTCTCCGCAATCATCGAAAAAGTCCAGGAATAAAAATTTTTACGGAAACTGGGGATATGAAGCTTTTGTACGCGGCCGTACCATCCGCGCGGCCCGCTTCCGGCCGTCCCCAGTTTCCACTTTCGATGACCCCCCCAGATCCTTCACGGACCCGAGCGTTGTCCGTGGCCGATACCCTGCGTGACCGCATCTTCGACGGCGAGATCGCACCCGGCTCCCACCTGATGGAAATCTCGCTGGCCAACGAGCTCGGCGTGTCGCGCACGCCCGTTCGCGGCGCCATGGCACGGCTGGCGGACGAGGGGCTGCTCGTCTACCTGCCCAACAAGGGCTTCCAGGTGCGCCGCTTCAACGCCAAGGACGTGTACGACGCCTTCAGCGTGCGCGCCACGCTGGAGGGCATGTGCTGCCGGCTGATCGCCGAGGTCGGGCTCGACGGCAAGGCGCTGTCGGAGCTGACGGCCATGCTCGACGAGCAGCACGAGCTGCTGCACCACACCGGCGAATGGTCCGACGGCCGCGCCGCGCGCTGGCAGGACCTCGACGTGGCCTTCCACCAGAAGCTGCTGGCGCTGGCGGACAACCGCTGGCTCACCGAGGCGGTGCAGCGCGCCAGCCAGCTGCCGATCATCTTCGACAGCAAGCTGCGCCCCCACAACCGGGATGCCTCGATGCTGCTGCACAAGCACGAGCAGGCCCTGCAGGCGTTCGCGGACCATTGCCGCATCGTCGAGGCGCTCGGCCGGCAGGAAGCCGGCGTCGCCGAGGCCGCCATGCGCGACCACATCAACGCCAACCGCGATCTTCTGGTGCTCTACCTGAGCCAGAAGAATCCGAGCCGCACCCGGGCGCTGGCCTGAGGATCCGAACGCCTGATCGCCCGGGCGGTCAGGCCTGCCCCTGTCCTCCGCGCGCGGCCGGCGCCGTGAGGTACGCCCCCGATTCGAAGAGCTGCGCCTCGGTCTCGTCGATGCGCCGGATCACCGGCTTGCCGGCGCGGCTGGCGAGAAGTTCGACCAGCGCCTCGGTCACCGCCACCCCGGCCGCGATCGACGGAAAGAACGACGGGCTGTGGATCGTGAAGAGCAGCGTCTCGTCCGCCAGCAGCGACAGCGGCGAGGCCACGCTGTCGGTGATCGCCACGATGCGGCAGCCCGCCGCCTTGGCCGCCTTCGCCACCTGCAGCGCCTCCCGCGAGTAGGGCGCGAAGCTCGCCACCACCACCGCGTCGCCCTTGGAGAAGGCGCGCTGCTGCATCTCCAGCGAGCCGCCCTGGCCATCGACCAGGTGCACGCTGGCGCGGAAGAGCCGGTACACGTACACGAACGAGAACGCGATCGGAAAGCAGGCCCTGAAGCCTGCCGCGTGCACGGCGGGCGCCTTCTCGATCAGTGCGCAGGCCTTCTGCAGCGCATAGCCGCTTTGCTGGTGCGTGGCTTCGAGGTTGCGGCGCTGCACCTCGAACATCTCACCGGTCAGCGTCTGGTCGCTGGCACGGCCGACTAGCTGCTTGGCGCGGCCGCCGTAGGTTTCGGAGCCCAGGCCCATCTCCGCGGCGAAGGCCTCCTTGAGCTGCGGCCAGCCTTCGAAACCCATGTGCTGCGCGAAGCGCACGAGCGTGGCGGGCGTGCTCTGCGAGCGAATGCCGACGCTGCGCATCGAGCCGGTGACCACCGCGTTGGGGTGGTCGAGCACGTAGCGCGCCACCTCTTGCAGTGCGGGGCTCAGTTCGTTGAAACGCTGGCGGATCTGCTCTTTGGCGCCCATGGCGGTGTGTCTCCTTGGCTGAGTTGGAACAAATGTACCGGAGCAGATGGAACACGGCAGTTGACGGAACAAATGTTCCAAACAATAATTCACCGGAAACGTTAGTTCCAACCACCGAGCCATGACGCACGTCTTCCACCGCCACCTCCGCCAGACCCCGCCCGTTGCCGCGAGCTCCCAGGGCATGTTCATCCGCGACGCCGAAGGCCGCGAGTACCTCGACGCCTCCGGCGGGGCCGCCGTGTCCTCGCTGGGCCATGCGCATCCCGAAGTCATGGCCGCCATGCATGCGCAGATCGACAGGCTGGCCTATGCCCACACCAGCTTCTTCACGAGCGAGGTGGCCGAGCAACTGGCCGACGAGCTGATCGGCTCCGCGCCCGAGGGCATGAGCCACGTCTATCTGGTGAGCGGCGGCTCCGAGGCGGTGGAGGCGGCGCTGAAGATGGCGCGGCAGTACTTCGTCGAGATCGGCCAGCCGCAGCGCACGCACTTCATCGCGCGCCGCCAGAGCTACCACGGCAACACGCTGGGCGCGCTGGCCGTGGGCGGCAACGCCTGGCGCCGCGAGCCCTTCGCGCCCATCCTCGTGCCGGCCACGCACGTGTCGCCGTGCTATCCCTATCGCGAGCAGCGCACCGACGAGAGCGCCGAGCAGTACGGCCAGCGCCTCGCAGCCGAGCTGGAGGCCGCCATCCTTGCCCAGGGCGCCGACCGCGTGATCGCCTTCGTCGCCGAGACCGTCGGCGGCGCCACGGCCGGCGTGCTCACGCCGGTGCCGGGCTACTTCAAGGCGGTGCGCGCGGTGTGCGACAAGTACGGCGTGCTGCTGATCCTCGACGAGGTGATGTGCGGCATGGGCCGCACCGGCTCGCTGCACGCCTGCGAGCAGGATGGCGTGGTGCCCGACCTGATGACCGTCGCCAAGGGCCTGGGCGGCGGCTACCAGCCGGTGGGCGCGGTTCTGGCGCAGCGCCGCATCGTCGATGCGATGTCCCGGGGCAGCGGCTTCTTCCAGCACGGCCACACCTACCTCGGCCACCCCATGGCCTGCGCCGCAGCGCTCGCGGTGCAGCAGGTGATCCGCCGCGACGGCCTGGTCGCCAAGGTGCGGGAAGACGGCATCGCCTTCGGCGCGATGCTGGCCGAGGCGCTGGGCTCGCATCCGCACGTGGGCGACATCCGCGGGCGCGGCTTCTTCTGGGGCATCGAACTGGTGGCCGACCGGGCGAGCAAGGCGCCGTTCGATCCGGCGCTGAAGGTCAACGCCGCCATCAAGAAGGACGCCATGTCGCGCGGCCTGTTGTGCTACCCCTTCGGCGGCACGGTCGACGGCCGCCAGGGCGACCACGTGCTGCTGGCGCCGCCTTTCATCGCCACCCGGCAAGACCTGCAGGAGATCGCCGCGCGGCTCGCGGCCTCCATCGACGCGGTCACGCGCGCCGCGGCGCGCTGAGCGCTCCTTTTTCCCCGCTCGTTTCCCCCCCAACCATCGTTCCGAGGAGCGTTCCATGCCCAAGCTTCGTCCGCTGTTTCCCTTCGCCGCCGTGCTCGTGGCCGCGTTCATGCCCTTCGCCGCGGCGCAGGCGCAGGAGAACGACACGCTCGCCAAGATCAAGGCCAGCGGCTCCATCACCTTCGGCTACCGGGAGTCGTCCTTCGGCTTCTCGTACCTCGACGGCAATCTCAAGCCCATCGGCTACAGCCTCGACATCTGCAACCGCATCGTCGAGGCGGTGAAGAGCGAGCTGAAGATGCCGGCCGTCGAGATCAAGTACCAGGCCGTCACCTCGGCCAACCGCATTCCGCTGGTTCAGAACGGCACGGTCGACATCGAGTGCGGCTCCACCACCAACCTCGTCGAGCGGCAGAAGCTGGTGGCGTTCTCGCCGGACATCTTCCGCTACAACGTACGCATGCTGGTGAAGGCCGATTCGGGCATCAGGAGCATCGCCGACCTGCAGGGCAAGACGGTGGCCACCACCAGCGGCACCACGTCGTTCCGCCTGCTGCGCGAGGCCGACCGCGGCCGCAGCCTGGAGGTGACCAACCTCGCGGGCAAGGACCACAGCGATTCCTTCCTGCTGGTGGAAAGCGGCCGCGCCCAGGCCTTCGTGCTCGACGACATCCTGCTGGCCGGGCAGATCGCGAACGCGCGCAACCCCAAGGACTTCATCATCACCGGCGAGAGCCTGCGCACCGAGAACCAGTCGCTGATGTTCCGCAAGGACGACCCGGCCTTCAAGGCGCTGGTGGATCGCGTGGTCTCGGGCATGATGAAGTCGGGCGAGATTGAGAAGCTCTATGCGAAGTGGTTCATGTCGCCCATTCCGCCCAAGAACATCAACATCAACTACCCGCTGAATGCCGAGACGAAGGAGGCCTTCGCCAATCCTTCCTCCAAGGGCATCTGAGCGCTTGCCGCCGAGTCCATGACCCTCATGCCACGCCTTGCCCTGATCCACGCGCTCTCGCACTCCGTCGCGCCCATCAACGAAGCCTTCGCGCGCGACTGGCCCGAGGCCGTGCGCATGAACCTGCTCGACGACAGCCTCTCGGCCGACCTGGCGCGCAACGGCAGGGGGCTCGACGACGCCATGCACGAGCGCTTCCAGCGCCTCGCGCAGTACGCGGTCGACACCGGCGCGCAGGGCATTCTCTTCACCTGCTCGGCCTTCGGGCCCTGCATCGAGGCGGTGGCGCGGCGGCACGCGGGCATCCCGGTGCTCAAGCCGAACGGGGCCATGATCGACGAGGCGCTGCAGGGGCTGCAGGGCCGGCTCGGCCTCATCGCCACCTTCGCGCCCACGCTGGCGTCGATGCCGCCGGAGTTTCCGCAGGGCACGGCGCTGGAGACCGCGCTGGCGGAGGGCGCGCTCGACGCGCTGAACGCCGGCGACACGCAGCGCCACGATGCACTCATCGCCGAGCAGGCCGCCGCACTGCGCGATCGCGGCTGCACGCGCATCGCGCTGGCGCAGTTCAGCATGGCGCGGGCGCGCGACGCCTGCGAGGCGGCCAGCGGGCTGCCGGTGCTCACCACGGTCGACAGTGCGGTGCGCGCGCTGCGCCGGCGCACTGGTGGCGGCGCTTCAGCGTAGGCGAGAGAACTCGATCACCGAGAACAGCGCGGTCATCGCGATCTGCGCCGCGTCGCTGCGCCCGAGGGTGCGGGTGAGGCCGGTTTCGCGGTCGGTGGCCTCCAGCCCCTGCGCCAGGCGGCGGTAGATGTCCGCCGAGGGCATGCTCGCCGAGGTGCCCAGCGCGTCGCAATACGTGTCGGCGAGCACGGCCGCGAGCTGCTCGCTCTGCGCGTTCGACAGCTTCATGGGATCGCCGGTGAACACCGAGGCGATGCAGTGCATGAGGTAGGCCTGCGTCTCGAGCGAGAACGACTGTTGCCGCACGTAGCACTCCACGGCCGACCAGAAGAGCGGCTCGGAGGTGCGGCGCCAGCTTTCGAGAACCTTTCGCGCCTTGGCCACGAGATCGGCGTGGGTGTCGCCGGGCTCGGTGGGGCGCAGCGCCAGCCCCTGCAGGGTGAGCGCGGCCTCGGCGTCGGCCGCGCCGAGGATGAAGCTCCAGAACTTCCAGCGGGCGTACCACTTCTTGTCGTGCGCGGGGTCCAGCGGTTCGAGCAGCCAGAAGTCGATGCTCTGCACCGCGTCGCCGCGCTGCTCGGCCACGTTGCCGTCGCCCAGGTCGAGCGCCGACATGCCCGACTGCATGCGGTCGGCCTCGATGTGGCCCTGCGCCACGATGCCCGCGCTCGAGCCCGAGCGGTCGATGTCGAGCAGCCGCTGCATCAGCTGCTGCAGCTCGTGGGCCGATGCGCCGGTGGCCTGCGAGACGCGGCGCATCGAGGCGTGCTGTTCGCGCTCCAGGTCCTGCGCGTTCTTGCGGCGGTCCTGGCCGTGATCGTCGAAAGTCGAGGCGTGTTCTTCGAGTCTGTCGCCGGGCGTGAACGTTCGCATTACCAATGACTCCTTCGGCATCGAATGCCTTCGCACACCCTCGACTGTGTGTCAACGCAATGCATCTGAACATCACCGGAACAGGGGAGGCTGAGCCCGAGCTGACCAGCCCCCTCGCGATAATGACCGCACTTGAAAGGAGTCCGCGTGGATATTGTTTTGCTGGCCAAGGCCGCCGTCATGGGCATCGTCGAAGGTCTCACCGAATTTCTCCCCATCTCTTCGACGGGCCACCTGATCCTTGCGGGCTCCCTGCTCGGCGGCTTCGGCGACAACCGGGGCAAGGTCTTCGAGATCGCCATCCAGACCGGCGCGATCTTCGCGGTGATCCTGGTGTACTGGCAGAAGATCCGCTCGACCGTCGTCGCGCTGCCCCGCCAGCCCAAGGCGCAGCGCCTGGCGCTGAACATCTTCATCGGCTTCCTGCCCGCGGTGGTGCTGGGCCTGCTGTTCGGCAAGGTCATCAAGGAGCACCTGTTCATCCCGACCGTGGTGGCCAGCACCTTCATCATCGGCGGCTTCATCATCCTGTGGGCCGAGAAGCGTCCGCCCGGATCGGTGCGCGTCGAGCACGTCGACGACATGACGCCGTGGGATGCGCTCAAGGTCGGCCTGGTGCAGTGCTTCGCGATGATCCCGGGCACCAGCCGCAGCGGCTCGACCATCATCGGCGGCATGCTGCTGGGCCTGTCGCGCCAGGCGGCGACCGATTTCTCCTTCTTCCTTGCCATTCCCACGCTGATCGGCGCGGGCGTCTACAGCATCTACAAGGAGCGCGCGGCGCTGTCGATGGCCGATGTGCCGCTGTTCGCCGTGGGCCTGGTGTTCTCGTTCATCAGCGCCTGGCTGTGCGTGCGCTGGCTGCTGAAGTACATCAGCAGCCACAGCTTCATTCCCTTCGCCTGGTACCGCATCGCCTTCGGCATCCTGGTGCTGGCCACGGCGTGGACCGGCACGGTGGTCTGGGCCGACTGACCCTGCTTCAGCTCGCGGCGCCCAGCAGGGCGCTCGCGGCCCTGGCTTCCTGCCGCACCGCAGCGGCAATGGGTCCGTCGATCGACGGATCGAAGCCGCCCGTGGCACCCAGCGCGGTGATCACGGCGCAGACCCTTCCCGCATAGTCGTACACCGGCGCCGCCACGGCGCTGATGCCGCGCAGGTAGGTGTCCTTCACGCCCGCGCAGCGCGCCTGGCGCACCTCGCGGCGCAACTCGCCGATCGGGTCCTTCGCGTCGAGCTGCGCGCGCATCTCCGGCGTGGCCTCGCCCAGCTCCTGTTCGGCCAGCGCGACCACGCGCGATTCGTCGAGCAGCCCCAGGAAGGCGCGTCCGGTGGCCGACCAGAGCATCGACATCACCGAGCCGGCGCGCACGTTCACCGTGACCGGCAGGCCCGGCTCCTCGAAGCGCACGATGGTCGGGCCCTTGTTGCCCATCACGGCCACGAAGCAGGTCACCTCCAGAGATTCGCGCAGGCGGATCAGGCAGGGCTCGGCCGCGCGGATCGGGTCGGCCTGGCGCATGGCTGCAAGGCCGATCTGGATGGCCTCGGTGCCCAGGTAGTAGTGCTGCGAGGCTGCGTCCTGCAGCACCAGGCCCGCTTCCATCAGGCTCGCGAGGTAGCGGTGCACCTTGGCCGGGCTCTCGGCGACGTGCGCCGACAGCGCGGTCAGGCTGCTGCGCCCGCCCAGGTGCGCCAGCCCCTTGAGCACCGACATGCCGGTCTCGGCGGACTGCACCCGCTGGCGGCGTTCGCGGGCGGGGGCGGCGGGGGAGACAGGCTCGGATTCGTTGGGCTGGGTCATGACGGCTGGATGTTAGGTGCTCGCCCGGTGAGGCCGGGTAAACCCGCGATCCGTGAATTACGCTATGCGTATGATAATTACGCAATACACAAAATCCCTCACGGAGACTCCCTCATGAAGAAGCACATCGCCCGCTGCCTCGCGGTCCTTTCGCTCGCTGCCGTCGCCGCAGGTGCCGGCGCACAGCAGGCCTATCCCGCCAAGCCGATCCGCTGGATCGTTCCTTACGCGGCCGGCGGCGGCTCCGACTTCCTGGCCCGCACGGTGGCGCAGACGCTGTCGACACAGGTCGCTCAGCCCGTGCTGGTGGACAACAAGCCCGGCGGCAACACCGCGCTGGCGGCGGCCGAGACCGCACGCGCGCCGGCCGACGGCTACACGGTGCTGTCGGCCGACAACGGCACGCTGGTGTTCAACCCCGCGCTCTACAAGTCGCTGAGCTACAACCCCACGAAGGACCTGGCGCCCGTCACGCTGATGGGCAAGTTCCCGATGATCCTGGTGGTCGGCGCCAACTCGGGCTTCAACTCGGCCAAGGACTTCATCGCCCAGGCCCGCGCCAAGCCGGGCGGCATCAACTACGCCTCGGCCGGCGCGGGCAGTCCGCACCACCTGGCGATGGAGCTGCTGAAGGTGGAGGCCAAGCTCTTCATGGTCCACGTGCCGTACCGCGGCGCGGCGCCCGCGCTGTCCGACGTGGTCGGCGGGCAGCTGCCGGCCATGATGGTCGACCTGGCCGCGGGCTCCGGCTTCATCAAGGGCGGCAAGGTCAAGGCGCTGGCGGTGGCCAACCCCACGCGCCTGCCGCAGCTGCCCGACGTGCCCACCTTCGCCGAGCTCGGCTACAAGAACGTCGAGGCCGCCGCGCTGGTCGGCGTGGTGGTGCCCTCGGCCACGCCGGCCGACGTGGTGAACACGCTCAACCGCCAGCTGGTCGCGGCCATCAACGAGCCCTCGGTGCGCACGCGCATGGTCGACTTCGGCGTGGAGCCGGTCGGCAACACGCCCGCGCAGTACGCCGCGCTGCTCAAGAGCGAGACCGAGCGCTGGCACAAGCTGATCCGCGACCTGAAGATCACCCTCGACTGAGCGCGCCGCCATGTCCGCAGACACCGCCTTGCCTCCACGAACCTCCGGCTGCCCCGTCGCGCACGGCCCGCTGTCCTCCGAGCGCACGCCCACCGGCTGCCCGGTGAGCCGGCGCGCCGCCGACTTCGACCCCTTCGAGGACGGCTACCAGCAGGACCCGCCCGAGTACGTGCGCTGGGCGCGCGAGCAGGAGCCCATCTTCTACAGCCCCAAGCTGGGCTACTGGGTGCTCACGCGCTACGAGGACATCAAGGCGGTGTTCCGCGACAACATCACCTTCAGCCCGTCGATCGCGCTCGAGAAGATCACGCCCACCGGCGAAGAGGCCAATGCGGTGCTCGCCTCCTACGGCTTCGCGCTCAACCGCACGCTGGTCAACGAGGACGAGCCCGCCCACATGCCGCGCCGCCGTGCGCTGATGGACCCCTTCACCCCCGAGGCGCTGAAGCACCACGAGCCCATGGTGCGCGAGTTGGCGCGCGAGTACGTCGACCGCTTCATCGACGACGGCCGCGCCGACCTCGTCGACCAGATGCTGTGGGAGATCCCGCTCACCGTGGCGCTGCACTTCCTCGGCGTGCCCGAGGAAGACATGGACACGCTGCGCAAGTACTCCATCGCGCACACCGTCAACACCTGGGGCCGCCCGAAGCCCGAGGAGCAGGTGGCGGTGGCGCATGCGGTGGGCAACTTCTGGCAGTACGCCGGCAAGGTGCTCGACAAGATGCGGCAGGACCCGGACGCGCCCGGCTGGATGCAGTACGGCATCCGCAAGCAGATGCAGCATCCCGAGGTGGTGACCGACTCGTACCTGCACTCGATGATGATGGCCGGCATCGTCGCCGCCCACGAGACCACCGCCAACGCCACCGCCAACGCGGTGAAGCTGCTGCTGCAGCACCCGCAGGTGTGGCGCGAGCTGTGCGAAGACCCCGGGCTCATTCCCAACGCGGTGGAGGAGTGCCTGCGCCACAACGGCTCGGTGGCCGCGTGGCGCCGCATGGTCACGAAAGACACGCAGGTCGGCGGCGTCGACCTGCCGGCGGGTTCGCGCCTGCTGATCGTCACCTCGTCGGCCAACCACGACGAGGGGCATTTCTCCGATGCCGACCTGTTCGACATCCGCCGCGACAACGCCAGCGACCATCTCACCTTCGGCTACGGCTCGCACCAGTGCATGGGCAAGAACCTGGCGCGCATGGAGATGCAGATCTTCCTGGAGGAGTTCACGCGCCGGCTGCCGCACATGCGGCTTGCGCAGCAGCGCTTCACCTACGTGCCGAACACCTCCTTCCGCGGGCCCGAGCACCTGTGGGTGGAATGGGACCCGGCGGCCAACCCCGAGCGCGCGAACCCCGGCCTGCGCGACGTGCGCGTGCCGGTGCGCATCGGCGAGCCCTCGGCGCATTCCATCGCGCGGCCGGTGGTGGTGCAGGGCGTGACGCAGGTGGCCGAGGGCATCGTCAAGCTGCGCCTCGTGTCGCCCGATGGCAAGCCGCTGCCGCGCTGGACGGCAGGCGCGCACATCGACGTCGAATGCGGCACGCCCGAACTCTCGCGCCAGTACTCGCTGTGCGGCGATCCCGACGACGCGGGCGCCTTCGAGATCGCCGTGCTCCACGAGCCCGAAGGCCGCGGCGGCTCCGCATGGGTGCATGCGAACGTGAAGGCCGGCGACCGGCTGCGCATCCGCGGACCGCGCAACCACTTCAGGCTCGACGAGTCGCTGCAGAAGGCGATCTTCATCGCCGGCGGCATCGGCATCACGCCGGTGAGCGCGATGGCGCGGCGCGCGAAGGCGCTGGGCATGGACTACGAGCTGCACTACAGCGGCCGAAGCCGCGCGAGCATGGCCTTCGTCGACGAACTGGCCGCGCTGCATGGCGAGCGCCTGCATGTGCACGCCGCCGACGAAGGCCGGCGCAACGACCTGCAGGCGCTGCTCGCGCTGCCGGTGCCCGGCGCGCAGGTCTACGCCTGCGGCCCGCTGCGCATGCTCGAAGCGCTGGAAGACTGCTGCGCCGTATGGCCCGAGGGCGCGCTGCGCGTGGAGCATTTCGAATCCACGCTGGCCACGCTCGATCCTTCGAAGGAGCATGCCTTCGAGGTGGAGCTGAAGGATTCGGGCCTCGTGCTCACCGTGCCGCCCGATCAGACCCTGCTGACCGCGCTGCGCGCCGCCAACGTCGACGTGCAGAGCGACTGCGAGGAGGGCCTGTGCGGCTCGTGCGAGGTGCGCGTGCTCGCCGGCAAGGTCGACCACCGCGACGTGGTGCTCACGCGCATGGAGCGCGACGCCAACACCAAGATGATGGCCTGCTGCTCGCGAGCCTGCGAGGGGCGGCTGGTGCTCGAGCTCTGAAGTCTCAGCCGGCGAGCGGCATCCGCAGTGCTACCCGGGTCTCGCCGGGGCGCGACTGCAGGTGCAGCTCGGCGCCGAGTCGGCGGGCCCGCGTGCGCAGGCTGCGCAGCCCCGCGCCGGCCGTCTGGTCCTCGACCGCGAAGCCGCGCCCGTCGTCGCGCACGCTGAGCTGGAGTTCGGCGCCCGCGCGCGCCACCTTCACGTCCACGCGCCGGCTCGCGCTGTGCTTGAGCGCGTTGGTCAGCGCCTCCTGCAGGAAGCGCATCAGGTCCAGGCTCTGCGAGGGCGGCAGCTCCAGCGTGTCGATGCCCGACACCTCCCAGCGGCAGTCGATGCCGTTGGCGTCCAGCAGCTGCGCGCTGCGGTGGCGCATCGGCACCAGCAGCTCGCCGAGCGCGCGGGCGCCGTGGTCGTCGCCGGTGGCGTCGATGATCAGCCGCAGGTCGTCGCGCAGGCGCTTGAGCATGGCGAGCAGTTCCGGCGCGCCGAGGTTGTCGGGCTTGTGTTCCAGCGTCGCGATGCTGCCCACCAGCATGCCGCCCAGCCCGTCGTGCAGGTCGCTCACCAGGTTCACGCGCTCGCCGATGCGTGCGTGCGCCAGCTCCAGCGCGTGCTGCTGGGCCAGCGTTGCGGCGAGTTCGGCCTTGGCCGCGTTCACCTCCTCGATCAGCTCGGTGTTGAAGTTCTCGATGCGCTTGAGGCTCTTCACGAATTGCGCGGCCAGCGTCAGCGCCATGCCCAGCAGCAGCACGTAGGACGACATCGTCGTGTAGTAGGTGTTGCTGTCGATCACCTGCGTGAACACCAGCAGGTCGTGCGCGCCCGTCAGGGCCGAGATGGCCATGAACGGCGCGAGCGGGCGCATCGGGCTGTCGCGGTGGCGCAGCGCATGAACGATGGAGATGCCGTTCACCGCGATGACGGTGAGGCCGCCCAGCATCGTCCAGATGGCGCGATGCTCGATGAGGTCCGCCACTGGCGCCAGCCACAGGTCGAGCACGCCCGCTGCCGCCAGCAGCAGCGCCGCAAGTTCCAGCCGGGGCATGCGCCGCCCGCAGAAGCGCAGCGCGAAGACGACGTACGACACGCTGAAGACCAGCAGGGTGGAGGTGTTCAGCGCCTGCCACGCGTGGTTGCTCGCAAAGGGCCAGGGGCTGGTCGCGATCTGGTTGTAGCCGAAGACCAGCCACAGCACCGACATCAGCGCGAACCAGCCATAGGCCGTCTCGCGCCGGCGCAGCAGCCACAGCGCGGCGAAGAAGGCCGAGGCCGCTGCGCTCACCGCGAGGCCCAGCACCTGCAGGTCGCGGCGCACCAGGCGCTCGCCGTCGAACTCCGCCTGCATCGCGGCCGGCGTGCCCAGGCTCACCGGCCCCAGCCCCGCCTGGTAGGCGAAGAGGCCGGAGACGCGCACCAGCAGCGTGTTGGTGCCGGGCTTCAGCATGGGCGGCGCCAGCAGCCAGTAGCGCGGCGTGTTCCAGGCGCGCGTGAGCGGCTCCACCAGGCTCTCGTCGCGCGAGATCGTCGTGCCGTTGAGCGAGACCTCGCCGGCCATGTTCAGGTAGTGCAGCAGCAGGCCGGCTTCACGCGCCTGTTCGGGCTGCTCCCATGTCAGGCGATACCAGACCACGCCGTCGAAGCCGGGCCAGCGGGTGGCCCAGCTGTCGGGCAGGGCGACGGGCGTCCAGCCCTCGGCGGGCGGGGCGGTGTCGTTCCAGCCGGTGCCGCGCACGGCCTCCGCGCGCAGCGTGGGAGGGGCGCTGCCTTCTGCGGCGAGGGCCGGGCAGGCCGCCAGGAGAAGCAGGGCGACTGCGCAGCTCAGCGCAGCAAGCCATGCCTGCGCGCCTCGAAGACTGCTTCGGTGCGCGAACTGACGGCGAGCTTGCGGTAGATGTTCTTGGTGTGGCATTCCACGGTCAGTTTCGAGATCGAGAGCGATTCGGCCATGTCGCGGTTGCTCAGGCCCTGCGAGACGAGCTCCAGTATCTTGCGCTCCCGCGGCGTGAGCGCTGCCGGTGCTTCCGCGGAGGACTGCGCCTGCGCGGGCGCATCGGCGGGCGCCTGGTGCGACGACAGCCAGGCGAGGATGTGGCGCGCGATGCTCGGATCGATCGGCGCGCCGCCCTGTTCGATGCTGCGCAGCGCGATGCCCAGTTCGACGTCGTCGCGCTCCTTCAGCAGGTAGCCGATGGCGCCGGCGCGCAGTGCCGCGAAGATGATCTCCTCGGTGCGCCAGGCCGAGATCACCACCGCAGGGATGGCCGGCCGGTTGGCCTGCAGCCAGCCGATGAGCTCGACCCCGCTGCCGTCGGGCAGGCCGATGTCCACCAGCACCACGCCGTAGCCGTGCCCCTCGAGCAGCTGCCGGGCGCCGGCGACGCTGTCGGTCACCGCGATGCGGTTCCTGTCGCAGCCGAGGGTGGACAGTACGTGGCGCAGGCGCTCCTGCATGGCCGGGTCGTCCTCGACGATCAGCGTGGGGCTCAGCGATACGGGTTCGGCGTCTTCGACGGGGAGGGAGGGCATGCGGCGGATTCTTCCGCCGACCTGACGCGGCGAGTGGAACGTATCTATTTATTTTCCCCGTTTGCCGCCGACTGCTGCCGCGCCGGCCGGCACATGATCAGATAGCCCGAATTCGTGACCGGCTCCAGGTGCTCCGCCTCGCCGCGGAAGCCCAGGCGCTCGTAGAACGCCACGCTGCGCGGCGTGAAGGTTTCCAGGAAGCAGGGCACGCCCGCTGCGTCGGCCTCGGCCAGCGTGGGCGCCAGCAGCCGGGCGCCCAGCCCGCGCCCCTGCGCGGCGGGCGAGATGCCGAGGATCGACAGGTACCACGCATGCGCCGGCACCACGGCCGGCGAACGCGCGGCCATGAAATCGACGATGCGGCGGTAGTTGTCGTGGCCCCTCGGGCCCAGCGTGGCGGCGAGGTATTCGCTCTTCGCGGCCGACTCGGCAGCGTCGATGGCCTCGCTGCGCGGCAGCAGCCAGGCCGCGGCGCCGAGCCGGACGTCCTCGGCGGCAAGGAAGCGGCCGGTGCGCGCGGCTTCGCCCAGCGAGTAGGCGAAGTAGTCGGCGAGCACCGCCTTGCGCCGCGGCATGTCGTGCGCGTGGTCGACGGAGATCGCGAGGTAGAACGGATCGACGATCAGTGCGTCGGCCAGCGCGGGCGCTGACGGGAAGTCGGGCTGCATGCGGAATCGGCGGGGTTCGAGGACGGTGCGGGCGATTCTAGGCAGCCGCATCGCACCCGGCTCTCGTCACGGGCCCGGCCGCCTGCTTGTCCTTCGCTCCCGCTCAGCCAAGCCGACCCCGCAGGCGCCGCGACTGCGCGCTCGGCAAAATCGGACGCACTTTCCTCGACGAACAAAGAAACGGAGCAATGCGAATGACGCTGGCAATGAGCTGGAGCGAATGGGCCGAGCACGACGGAATCGCCCTGGCCGAACGGGTGCGCAAGGGTGACGTGACCGCGGCCGAGCTGGCTGCGCAGGCGGCCGAGGGCATCGCGAAACTCGATCCGAAGCTCGACGCGGTGGTCGAGGTCTTCGACGACGTGGTGGCCGATCCGCTGAAGGACGGCATGAGCCCCGAAGGCGTCTTCGCCGGGCTGCCCTACCTGATGAAGGACCTTGGCCCCACGCTGAAGGGGCGGCTGCAGGAGTTCGGCTCGATGATGATGCAGGGCCACCGCCCGGCGGCCGACAGCTTCCTCACGCAGCAGCTGCGCAAGGCGGGCCTCAACATCATGGGCCGCAGCACCACGCCGGAGTTCGGCGTGTGCAGCTCGGCCGAGAACGCCTTCCACGTCACGCGCAACCCCTGGGACCTCGAATACACCACCTGCGGCTCGTCGGCCGGCACCGCGGCGATCGTGGCCGCGGGCGTGCTGCCCATGTCGCACGCCACCGACGGCGGCGGCTCGATCCGCATTCCGGCGGGCGTGAACGGCAACATCGGGCTGAAGGTGTCGCGCGGCGTGTTCTCGCTGGCGCCGGGGCTGTCGGACCTTTCGGGGCTGGTGTCGATCCAGGGCTGCCACAGCCGCACGGTGCGCGACACGGCCGCCTTCGTCGACCACTGCCGCGGCGGCGCGCCCGGCGAGTTCATGCCCTTCTGGTCGCCGGCCGAGCCGTACAGCGAGCTCATCAAGCGCGACCCGGGCCGCCTGCGCATCGCGCTGTCGCACGAGTGGGGCGATTTCCGCGCCACGCCGCATTTCGTGGCCGAGCTGGAGCGCGCGGGCAGATTCCTCGAAGGGCTGGGCCATCACGTCGAATGGGCGCTGCCGGAGGTGGACTTCCGCACCGCCTTCGACGCCCAGACCACCTGCTACATCAGCAACTTCGCGCAGGTGATCGACGGCCACCTGCACCGGCTGGGCCTGGAGCGACCGCCGGCCGAGCTGCTGGAGCCGATCAACATCAAGATCTGGGAAGCCGGGCTGCACACCTCGTACACCGAGCGCGCCAAGATGCAGGCGGTGTTCAACACCACCTCGCGCGCCTTCGGCGACTTCTTCCAGCGCTGGGACATCATCCTCACGCCCATCACCGCGCTGCCCACGCCCAAGGTGGGCACCAGCGAGTACCTCACGACCAGCACGAACCCCTCGGTCCACGACTGGTTCGCCAACCTCTGGCAGAACTTCGCCTACACGCCGCTGGCCAACCTGTGCGGCATGCCGGGCATCTCGCTGCCGATGGCGGCGCAGGAAAACGGCCTGCCGCTGGGCATTCAGGCGCAGGCGGCCCAGGCCAACGACGGGCTCTTGCTGCAGCTGGCCGCGCAGATCGAGCGGGCGCTGGGCGGCAAGTGGAACGCCGGGCGCCGGCCCGGGGTGCACGTCACGCAGGCGTGACGGGGAGCCGCCGGCTGGCGGCTCAGAGCAGATTGCGCAGCGCGGCCTCGATGGCCGCTGCGGTGGCCAGCGGCTTTTCCATCGGGAAGAGGTGCGTGCCGTCCAGCATGGCGATGCGGCCGCGGGTGACCTTCTGCGTCATCGCCATGCCCACGCGCTTCATCTCGGCCGACTGTCGCCCGCCGATGAAGGCCGCCTTGCACTTGAGCGGGTGCGCGCGCAGCAGGGCGCCCAGGTTGTGGGGCAGGGTGTTGTAGATGGCGGTCTCGACGTCGCGGTCGAAGCTCAGCGCGCGGGCGTCGTCTGCGTCGAAGGTGCCGTGGTCGATGTAGTCGTGCAGCACCTGCTCGTCCCACTTCGCGAAGGCCTTCTTGCTGCGGAAATGCTCGAACACGGCCTCGCGGTGCTCCCAGCTGTTCCTGCGCTTGCGGCTGACGGCGCCGGGCGACACGCTCTTCATGAGCGGCGTGCGCTTGACCACGTTGAGCGTGTTCGCGCGCCAGCCGCCGAGGATGGGCGAGTCGATCAGCACCACGCCGCGCGCCAGCTCGGGGTGCAGCGCTGCGCACATCAGGCTCAGGAAGCCGCCGAGCGAATGGCCGATCAGGAACACCGGAGCGCCGGCACGCTCGGCGCGCGGCTTGGCGAAGTCGGCCAGCTGCTGCACCAGGTGCGGCCAGTTGTCGGTGACGGGGTACTTCGGGTCGTGCCCGAATTTCTCGATGGCGTCGACCTCGAAGCCGCGGTTGCGCAGGCTGTCGAGGACGACGCGGTAGGTGCTCGCGGGAAAGCTGTTGCCGTGCGAGAAGACGACGGGGGGCATCACGGCCGTCGCCGGGCCGCCCCAAGGCGGCCGAGCCTCCCCCTCGGGGGGTGGAGAAGCACACGAAGTGGCACGCCGGGGGGCATCATTTCAGATCAGCTTTTCGTCAGGGGTCGAGATCTTGCGCAGCGGGCTGTGGCGCGTGGCCGGCATCTTCAGCGGATGCTCGGTCTGGCTGTCGTCCCACACCGGGTCCTCGATGCTGTCGAACACCTCGCGCAGCTTCTGGCCCCAGCTGTTGTGCACCATGCGGTAGTAGGGGTTGTCGGCGTCGATGCAGATCACGCGGTCGGTCTCGAGCTTGTTGGCCTCGTACACCACCAGGTCGAGCGGCAGGCCGACCGACAGGTTCGACTTCATGGTCGAGTCCATCGACACCAGCGCGCACTTGGCGGCCTCGTCCAGCGGGGTCTCGGGGGTGAGCACGCGGTCGAGCACGGGCTTGCCGTACTTCGATTCGCCGACCTGGAAGTAGGGCGTCTCGGTGGTGGCCTCGATGAAGTTGCCGGCCGCGTAGACCAGGAAGAGGCGCATGCCCTCGCCCTTGACCTGCCCGCCGAAGATGAAGGACACGTTGAAGTCGAGCCCCGCATGCTTGAGCGCCTCGGCGTCGCGGTCGTAGACGTGGCGCACCGCCGAGCCCAGCACGCGCGCGGCGTCGAACATGCTCTTGGCGTTCCAGATGGTGATGGGGGCGCCCTGGCTGCCGTCCTCGCGGGTTTCGCGCAGCTCCTCGATCTGGAGGATCTCGCGCACCGACTGCGAGATGCTCAGGTTGCCCGACGACAGCAGCACCATGACGCGGTCGCCCGGCTGCTCGTAGACGATCATCTTGCGGAAAGTGCTGATGTGGTCGACGCCCGCGTTGGTGCGCGAGTCGGACAGGAACACCAGGCCGGCGTTGAGTTTGATGCCTACGCAGTAAGTCATGGGTGCAGGTTCATCTCGCATGAACTGTGCCGGGTCATGCGGCGCCGAGTTCACGTTTGTTCAGTTTTTGAAGGGCATACAAGGCATCGAGGGCCTCGCGCGGACTCATCGTGTCGGGGTCGAGCGCGGCCAGCGCGGATTCTACGGCGCTGGCCATGGGCGTTTCGGCCACCGGGGGCGGTGCGAACAGGTCGACCTGTGCACGAGTTTGCGCATGCTGCGATTCAAGTGCCTCCAGCGCCTGCCGCGCATGGTTGACCACCGCCGCGGGCATGCCCGCCAGCCGTGCCACCTGGATGCCGTAGCTCTTGCTGGCCGGGCCGGGCTGCATCTCGTGCAGGAACACGATGTCGCGGCCCGCCTCGGTGGCGCTCACGTGCATGTTCACCGCACAGTGGTGCGTGGCCGGGAACTCGGTCAGCTCGAAGTAGTGCGTGGCGAACAGCGTGAAGGCCTTGCTGCGGTCGTGCAGCTGCGCCGCGATGCCGGCGGCCAGCGCCAGACCGTCGAAGGTGCTGGTGCCGCGGCCGATCTCGTCCATCAGCACCAGCGACTGCGCCGTGGCGCTGTGCAGGATCTGCGCCGCCTCCGTCATCTCGAGCATGAAGGTCGACTGCGCGTTGGCCAGGTCGTCCGCCGCGCCGATGCGGGTGTGGATCGCGTCGATCGGCCCGAGCCGGCAGGCGGCCGCCGGCACGTGCGAGCCGATGGAGGCCAGCAGCACGATGATCGCCACCTGCCGCATGTACGTCGACTTGCCGCCCATGTTGGGGCCGGTGATGACCTGCATGCGCTGCTGCGGCCCCAGCTGCGTGTCGTTGGCGATGAAGCCGCCCGACGACTTCTCGGCCAGCCGCGCCTCCACCACCGGATGGCGGCCCTGCTGGATCTCGATGCAGGGGTGCGACACGAAGCTGGGCGCGCGCCAGTGCAGCGTGTGCGAGCGCTCGGCCAGCGCGCACAGCGCATCGAGCGTCGCGAGGCCGCCGGCCAGCTGCGTGAGCGCGGGCACCGAGGGCTGCAGCGCGTCGAGCAGCTGCTCGTAGAGCCACTTCTCGCGGGCCAGGGCGCGGTCCTGTGCGCTCAGGGCCTTGTCCTCGAAGGCCTTCAGCTCGGGCGTGATGAAGCGCTCGGCGTTCTTCAGCGTCTGGCGGCGGCGGTAGTTGTCGGGCACCTTCGACAGGGCGCTCTGCGTCACCTCGATGTAGAAGCCGTGCACGCGGTTGAACTGCACCCGCAGGTTGCCGATGCCGGTGCGCTCGCGTTCGCTGATCTCCAGCTTCAGCAGGAAGTCGTCGCAGTTCTCGCTGATGGCGCGCAGCTCGTCGAGCTCGGCGTCGTGGCCGGTGGCGATCACGCCGCCGTCGCGCACCAGTGCGGACGGGTCGGGCTTGATGGCGCTGGTCAGCAGGGCGGCGCAGCCCGGCGGCGGCGCGAGCCGCTCGGCGATCTGGCCGAGCAGCGCGGACGAGCCCGGCAGCAGCGGCGCGAGCTGTTCCGCCTTCGAAAGCGCCAGCTGCAGCGCCAGCAGCTCGCGCGGGCGCACCTGGCGCAGCGCGATGCGCGCGGCGATGCGCTCCACGTCGCTGGTGTTCTTGAGCTGCTCGCGCAGCGTGCGCCAGGGCGCAGCGGTGGCGCCGAGCATGGTGGCCTGCAGCGCGGCGATGGCCTCGAGCCGGCCCTGCGCCTCGGAGCGGTCGCGCCGCGGCGAGAGCAGCCAGCGCTTGAGCAGGCGGCTGCCCATGCCGGTCATGCAGGTGTCGAGCAGCGAGAACAGCGTGGGCGAGTCTTCGCCGCGCAGCGTCTGCACCAGCTCGAGATTGCGCCGCGTGGTGGGCGGCAGCTCGATCAGGTCGCCATCGCGCTCCACCGACAGGCGCTGCACGTGCGAGAGCGCGCGGCCCTGGGTGTGTTCGGCATAGCCCAGCAGGGCGGCAGCCGCGGCATGCGCGTTGGAGATCGATTCGGCGCTCCACGCGGCCAGGCTGTTGCTGCCCATCTGCTCGGCCAGCTTGCGCTCGCCCAGTCCGCCGTCGAACTGCCATGCCGGACGCACCGACAGCGTGAAGGGCGTGGCGGCGCGCGCGGCCTTCAGGCGCTGCTCGAAGGCGGGCGTGACTTCGGCGCTGTAGAGCAACTCGCTGGGGCCGATGCGGGCGATCCAGGCTTCGAGCGCGTCGGCGGGGCACTCGGCCAGCCGCAGCTCGGCGCCGGTCACGCTGAGCCAGGCCAGGCCGCAGGTGTTGCGCGTGCCGGCGTGCACCGCGAGCAGCAGCGAATCGGCCTTGTCATTAAGCAGCTCGGAGTCGGTCAGCGTGCCGGGCGTGACCACGCGCACCACCTTGCGTTCGACCGGTCCCTTGGCCGCGCCCACTTCGCCCACCTGCTCGCAGATGGCGACCGATTCGCCCAGCTTGATGAGCCGGGCCAGGTAGGTGTCGACCGAGTGGAAGGGCACGCCGCACATCACCACCGGCTGGCCGGCCGACTGGCCGCGCTGGGTGAGCGTGATGTCGAGCAGGCGCGCGGCCTTCTCGGCGTCGGCCCAGAACAGTTCGTAGAAATCGCCCATCCGGTAGAACAGCAGGGTGTCCGGATGGTCGGCTTTCAGGCCTAAATATTGGGCCATCATGGGAGTGTGCCCAGAGGCGTCGATCTTGGTCATTTCAGTCAGTGGCTTGCGATCCGTGCCCCGGGCGTGCGGGGCAGGTGGGGGATGTTCCTCGGCATTTTCCGTGCGGCCCGCCGTTCATCCGGCGCGCCGGCCGCCCTCGAGCGGCCACTGCCTGGTCTTGAGCATGAACAGCTCGAAGAGGCCCGGCGCCATCGAGCGGTCGCCGGCCTCCCACTGCTGCCAGCCGCGCAGCGAGGCCTGCACCGTCTGAGCGGCTTCGGTCTGCGTGAGGCCGGCGGCAATGCGCGCGTCGCGGACGGCGGCGGGCGAGGGGCTCGAGGGCTTGTTCGGGGAGGGCATGGGAGACATGGCGCCTGGAGGTTGCGCGCACGGGTGGAAGTGCCGCGGGCATTCTACGTTCAATGCGCGTATCGCCGGCCCGCGCGCGACGACGGAACGGCCGGGCTTCGGAAGGCGGAAATCCGTTGAGCAGCGGCCGGGCAGCGCCCGCCGAGTGATCCGTCGCGCCCAGTCTTGCGTACGAGGGGATCAACCACATCCGACGACGACCGCCATGTCACGAGCCTCCAGCACCTCCGCAGCCATCCACTGGGTCGAACAGGGTCTGGTGCCCGACGCCGCCGTCCGCGTGGGCGTGCGCAGGCTGCTGCGGCAGCGCCTTGTCGAGCTCGACAGCGGCAATCCCGAAGCCGTGGCGCGCCACTCGCAGGCATTCTTCGAGGAGCTGTGCAAGGCGCCGCTGGCCCTGTTGCCCGAGAAGGCCAACGAGCAGCACTACGAACTGCCGGCCGCCTTCTTCGCCGCCGTGCTGGGGCCTCACCGCAAGTACAGCTGCTGCTGGTGGCCCGAAGGAGTCGAGACGCTGGAGCAGGCCGAGGCGGCCGCCCTGGCCGAAACCTGCGCCCGTGCGGGGCTGGCGGACGGGCAGCGCATCCTCGAACTCGGCTGCGGCTGGGGTTCGCTGAGCCTGTGGATGGCCGAGCGCTTTCCGGGCTCGCGCATCACGGCGGTATCGAACTCGAATTCGCAGCGCATGTTCATCACCGCCCAGGCCGCTGCGCGCGGCCTGCGCAACCTGGAAGTGATCACCTGCGACTTCAACGATTTCGAGACGACCGAGCGCTTCGACAGGGTGGTGTCGGTGGAGATGTTCGAACACCTGCGCAACTGGCCGCGCGCCTTCTCGAACGTCGCGCGCTGGCTCAATCCGCAGGGCCGCTTCTTCATGCACGTGTTCGTCCACCGCGAGGCGCCGTATCCCTTCGAGGTGCGCGATGCGAGCGACTGGATGAGCCGCTACTTCTTCTCGGGCGGCATGATGCCCAGCGACGACCTGGCCCTGCGCTGCCAGGACGACCTGCGCCTGCTGAACCAGTGGCGCTGGAACGGCCGCCACTACGCGAAGACCTCCGCCGCCTGGCTGTCGCGCATGGACGCCCGGCGCGAAGAACTCATGCCGCTGCTCGAATCCGTCTACGGCGAGCGCGACGCATCGATCTGGTGGACCCGCTGGCGCCTGTTCTTCATCTCGGTGGAGGAGCTGTTCGCCTACGCCGAGGGCGGCCAGTGGTGGGTCGGCCACTACCTGTTCGAGAAGCGCTGATGCCCGCGCGCGCCCCGGCCTTCGCCCTGGCGCCCGTGCTGGCGCCTCTCCTGGCGATCATGGCCTTCACGGCGGGAACGGCCTCGGCGCAGGGTAGCGGGAGCGAAGGTGCGATCGAGGAGGGCGAGTGGAACTTCACCGCCACGCTCGACGGCAAGCCGATCGGCACGCACCGCTTCGTGGTCGGCGGCAGCCCTGCGGCGCGCAGCGTCGACAGCCGCGCCGACTTCGTCGTGCGCATGCTCGGCGTGTCCCTCTACCGCTACCGCCATCACGCCGAGGAGCGCTGGGCCGGCGACTGCCTGCGCGAGTTGCGAGCCGACACCGACGACGACGGCGCCCGCCAGCAGGTCTCGCGCCGCTACGACGATGAATGCCTGATGAGCTTCGCCTACTGGAATCCCAGGCTGGTGAAGCAGCAGCGCCTGATCGATCCGCAGACCGGCAAGTCGGAGTCGGTGCGCTTCGAGCCGCTGCCTGCCGCCAACATCGAGGTTCGCGGCCAGGCGGTGCGCGCGCGCGGCTGGCGCCTGCAGGCCGCGCAGCAGCGCATCCGCATCTGGTATGCCGCCGACAGCGGCCGCTGGATCGGGCTCGACGCCGAGACCAAGGGCGACCGCCAGCTCAGCTACCGTTTGACTTCCCCCACCGGCGCACCATGAAACCTTCCGCCCGCACCTTGTCCATCGCCTACCTGTGGGCGCTCGTGAGCTTTCTGCTGCTCGATGCCGTGTGGCTGTCGCTCATGGGGCCGCGCCTGTACAAGCCGGCGCTCGGTGACCTGATGGCGCCCGACGTCGACTGGCTCGCGGCGGTGCTGTTCTATGCCATCTACCTGGCCGGCCTGCTGGTCTTTGCCATCGCACCGGCTCTGGCCGACGGAGCCGCGGGCGCGGCGCTGCGGCGGGGCGCCTTCTTCGGGCTGGTGGCCTATGCCACCTACGACCTCACCAACCAGGCCACGCTGCGCGGCTGGCCCTGGGCCATCACCGCTGCCGACCTGATGTGGGGCAGCTTCGTGAGCGGCGCGGCGGCCTGGGTGTCGACCCGCCTCACATCCCGACGAGCGAACCCAGCACGCGCGCGATAGCGCTGTCGAAGCGCAGGCGGCCGTCCAGCGAAGCGAGGCAGATGCACTCGCTGCCGTCCTGGACCACCGGCTGGTGGTGGATCTCGCCGTCGGCCGCATCGAAATCCCCGGGCCCGAACAGGGCGCGGCCGTCATGGAAGCGGCCGTGCAGCACCTGGGTGAGCTCCAGCCCCTTGTGCGTGTGCTGCGGCAGGTACTTGCCGGCCGCGATGCGCAGCAGGAAGACGTTGGCCTCGGGCGCCTCGGGCACGCTCACGCGGCTCCAGCGCATGCCGGGGCCGATCCAGCGCCAGGGCGTGGCGCTGCAGTGGGCGAGCGCGCGTGGCCAGCGTGCGCCGGGCGGCAGCGGCGGCGGTGCGCTCACGCGGACGGTCTCCGCAGGCGCGCTTTCGAGCGCATCGATAGCGGCCCAGGTGCGCGCCAGCGCGTCGTCGGCCATCGGCACGGGTTCCAGTTCGTCGAGCAGGATGCCGCCCAGGGCATCGAGCGTGCGCGCGCGCTCGCGGCACAGCGGGCACAGTTCCAGGTGGCTGGCCAGTACCAGCCGCGTGCCGGTCGGCAGCTGGCCGGAGGCCCGGGCCAGCAGCAGGCCATCGTCGGGGTGATGTCGGATGTCCATCGTCGTCAGCGTTCCATCAGGCGGCGCAGTTGCGCGACCGCCAGGCGCACGCGCGATTTCACCGTGCCCAGCGGAATGCTCAGCTGGGCCGCGATGCGGGCATGCGGCTCGTCTTCGAAATAGGAAAGGTGCAGCACCTGCTGCTGCTCGGGCGGCAGCAGCCGGAAGGCGCTGCGCAGGCGTTCGTTCAGGCGCGAGGCGTGCAGACCCTCGTCGAGTGCGGCGTCGTCGGCCTGGATCAGGTCGAAATCGAACTCTTCCTCGCCCGACTCCGCGCCCTGGCGGCGCCGAAGCGAGTCCACGCGCAGGTTCCGCGCAATGGTGAATATCCAGGTGGAGACGGCAGCCTGCGCCGGGTCGAACAGCGCGGCCTTGCGCCACACGCTCACCAGGGCTTCCTGGGCCAGCTCCTCGGCCTGCAGCTCCGGGCTGCCGATGTGCATCAGGTAGTGCTTGACGCGCGGCGCGAAGTGCGAGAACAGCCGTGCGAACGCTTCCCGGTCCTGCCGCTCGGCCACGGCCGCAAGGGCCTGCGCCCAGAGGTCTTCGGAGCGGCGCGGCTGCTTGAAATCGGTGGCAACAACGGTCAAGTTGGGCGCTCGGCGACCGCGGGGCAGGGGAATACCCGCAGGGTGGGTGGATGGGTCGGGTACGGCGGCCATGCTAACCCTTACGCAATCCGGCCGCGATCGGATCATCGCCGCAACGCGCCATGGTCCAAACGGTAGTTTCCTGCGTACAAGCTCCAAGACTTCGAGACGCACCATGCCGCCCTTCGACCCCCAGCCCGCCCAGCCCGCCGTCCCCGCGACACCCGACTCGCCGAGCCAGGGCCTGCGCATCGCCGTCGTCGGCACCGGCATCTCGGGCCTTTCCTGTGCCTGGCTGCTTTCCCAAGGCTCCCAAGGCCACGAGGTGACCGTGTTCGAGAGCGAGTCTCGCCTCGGCGGCCACAGCAATACTGTCGATGCGCCGGTGCGCGCAGGCTCGGTGCCGGTGGACACCGGCTTCATCGTCTACAACGAGCCCGCCTATCCGAACCTGACAGCGCTGTTCCGGCACCTGGAGGTGCCGACCGCGGCTTCCGACATGTCCTTCGCCGTCAGCCTCGATGCCGGCCGGCTCGAATACGCCGGCACCGACCTGCGCGGCCTGTTCGCGCAGAAGCGCAACCTGGCGAGCCCGAGGTTCTGGTCGATGCTGCGCGAGCTGCTGCGCTTCTACCGCGAGGCGCCGCGCGACGCCCGCAAGGCCGGCGACCAGGCGCTGGACGACTACCTCGACGCCCGCGGCTACGGCCGCGCATTCCGCGACGACCATCTCTATCCGATGGCCGCCGCCATCTGGTCCACGCCGGCGGCGCGGGTGGGGCGCTATCCCGTGGCGGCCTTCGTGCGCTTCTGCGAGAACCACGGCCTGCTGCAGATCAGCGACCGGCCGGTCTGGCGCACCGTGGCCGGCGGCAGCCGCGAATACGTGCGGCGCCTGAGCCAGCCTTTCGCCGACCGCGTCCACCTCGACCAGGCCGTGCTCGAGCTGCATCGCGAGCCCGACGGCGTGCGCATCCGCACCACCAGTGGCTGGTGGCCGCAGCGCTTCGACCACGTCGTGCTGGCGACCCACGCCGACCGGTCGCTGGCCCTGCTGCCCGACGCCTCCACCGCCGAGCGGGCCCTGCTGGGCGCCTTTCCCTACAGCCGCAACCTGGCCGTGCTGCACCGCGACCCGGCACTGATGCCCACGCGCCGCTCCGTCTGGTCGAGCTGGAACTACCTCGGAACGCGCGGCAGCGGCGCCGCGCCGATGGTGACCTACTGGATGAACCGGCTGCAGTCCCACCTGCCGCAGGGGCAGGGGGCCGAGCCGCTGTTCCTGACGCTCAACCCGGTCACCGGCCCGCGGCCCGAGCACCTGATCCGCACCGAGGTCTACGACCATCCGCTGTTCGACGGCGCCGCCATGGCCGCGCAGCGCCATCTCTGGAACCTGCAGGGCCAGCGCCGCACCTGGTTCTGCGGCGCCTACTTCGGCTCCGGCTTCCACGAGGACGGCCTGCAGGCCGGCCTGGCGGTGGCCGAGGCGCTGGGCGGCGTTCGCCGGCCCTGGAGCGTGCCGCAGGAGTCCGGGCGCATTCACCTGCCGCAGGCCGCGCAGGCAGCGCAGGCAGCGAGGGCGGTCGCCCCATGAACGGGCAGGGCGGCTCGGCGCTCTATGTCGGGCGCGTCATGCACCAGCGGCTGCGGCCCAGGCGCCACCGGCTCGCCTACCGCATCTACAGCGTGCTGGTCGACATCGACGAGCTGCCGCAGCTGCACGATCGGCTGCGCCTGTTCTCGGTGGACCGCTTCAACCTGTTCAGCTTCCACGCCGCCGACTACGGCGACGGCTCGGGCCGCGACCTGCGCGCCCAGGTTGAGGCGCGGCTGCGCGAGGCGAGGCTGCCCACCGGCGGCGCGATCCGGCTGCTGACCATGCCGCGGCTGCTCGGCCACGTCTTCAACCCGCTCAGCGTGTGGTTCTGCCATGCACCGGACGGCGCGCTGCAGGCGATGGTCTACGAGGTCAACAACACCTTCGGGCAGCGGCACAGCTACCTGATTCCGGTGGACCCGGCGGAAGACGGGGCCGCCGCGGTCATCGACCAGCGCTGCGACAAGCAGATGTACGTCTCACCGTTCAACGGCATGGACCTGCGCTACCGCTTCCGCATCGCGCCGCCGGGCGAGTCGGTGTCGATCGGCGTGAGCGTGCACGATGCCGATGGGGCCGTGCTCAACGCGCGCCAGGACGGCCAGCGCACTCCGCTGAGCGACCTCGCGCTGCTGCGCGTGTTCCTGACCCATCCGCTGCTGACCCTCAAGGTCGTCGCGGCCATCCACTGGCAGGCGCTGCGCCTGTGGATCAAGCGCGTGCCCCTGCATCCGCGTCCGGCGGCCCCGGAGCGCGACATCACCATCGTTTCCACGAGCAAGACTCCATGAGCCTGACCACGCCCTCCGCCCCAGTCACCGAACCCACGCTCGATGCGGTCCCGTCCTTCTCGCCGCTGCGGCGGCTGCTCGCCCGCACGCGCTTCGGCCGGCTGGCGCTGACGCTGCCCGGCGGGCGCAGCATCGAGGTGGCCGGCCGCGAGCCCGGCCCGCATGCCAGCCTGCGCCTGCTGAGCTGGCGGCCGATCGTGCGGCTGCTCATGCAGGGCGATCTCGGCCTGGCCCTGAGCTTCCGCGACGGCGAATGGGAAAGCCCCGACCTGCTGGCCCTGTTCGAGTTCGGCCTGGCCAACGAGGCCGCCTGGGGCTCGCTGCTCAAGGGCCGTGGCCCCTCGCGCTGGCTGGCCCGGCTGCTGCACCTGGCGCGCAGGAACAGCCGGCGCGGCAGCCGGCACAACATCTCTTTCCACTACGACCTGGGCAACGAGTTCTACCGGCTCTGGCTCGACGACAGCATGCTGTATTCGAGCGCGCTCTTCAGCGAGGAGGCCGACGACACGCTGGAGGCCGCCCAGGCGCGCCGCCTGGAGGCCATCCACCGCATGCTCGACACCCCGCAGGGCGGCGACGTGCTCGAGATCGGCTGCGGCTGGGGAACCCTGGCCGCGAGCCTGGCCCGCCGGCACGATGCGCGCGTGACCGGGCTCACGCTGTCCGCCGAGCAACTGGCCTTCGCCCGCGAGCGCGGCCAGGAATGGGGCGTGGCCGACAAGCTCGACCTGCGGCTGCAGGACTACCGCGACGTGCAGGGCCGGTTCGACCGCATCGTCTCCATCGAAATGATCGAGGCCGTCGGCGAGGCCTACTGGCCCGCCTACTTCGCGACCCTGCGCGACCGCCTAAAGCCCGGCGGCACGGTGGTGCTTCAGGCGATCACCATCGCCGACGAGCATTTCGAGAGCTACCGCCAGGGCGCCGATTTCATCCAGCACTGCATCTTCCCGGGCGGCATGCTGCCGAGCCCTGGCGTGCTGCAGGAGCAGGCGCGGCGCGCGGGGCTGGTGATCGAGTCCTCGCTCTGCTTCGGGCCGGACTACGGGCGCACGCTCGCCGAGTGGCGCAAGCGCTTCCTCGCGGCGTGGCCGCAGATCGAGCCGCTGGGCTTCGACGCGGCCTTCAAGCGGCTGTGGACCTACTACCTGTCGTATTGCGAGGCCGGCTTTCGCTCCGGGCGCATCGATGTGGGTCTGTACCGGCTGCGCGCTGCCGATGCCTGAACCGGGCGAAGGCGGCGGGCAGCCCGGCGCCTCAGGGCGTGTAGCCGCCCGCCTGTTCGAGCTCGGCCCTGATCGCAGCCGCCTGCGTCCTGATCGCCTCGGCCTGCTGCTCGGACAGCCGCGACAGGTTTCGGACCTGCGCGCCGATGCGCTGGTGGTTCGCGAAGCGCTCGCGGTGTCTGAGCAGGAAGTCCCAGTACAGCGTCGTGAAGGGGCAGGCCTCGGGCCCCTGGCCGAGGCCGGGCCGGTAGCGGCACCGGGCGCAATACTGCCCGCCGCTCATGCGCTCGATGTACTTGCCGCTGGCGATGTAGGGCTTGCTCGTCATCACGCCGCCGTCCGCGTACTGGCTCATGCCCGCGGTGTTGGGCAGCTCCACCCATTCCACCGCGTCGACGTAGATGGCGAGGTACCACTCGTGGACCTCGCGGGGCCGCACGCCGAGCAGCAGCGCGAACAGGCCCGTGACCATCAGCCGCTGGATGTGGTGGGCGTAGCCCAGGCGCAGCGTCTGCCGGATCGCATCAGACAGGCAGGCCATGGGCGTCTCGCCGGTCCAGTAGAAGGCCGGCAGCGGCGCCTGCGCATCCAGCGCGTTCGACTCCGCCAGGCCCGGCATGGAAGTCCAGTAGACGCCGCGGACATATTCGCGCCAGCCCAGCACCTGGCGGATGAACCCTTCGGCGCTCGCCAGCGGAACGCGGCCTTCCCGCCAGGCGCGTTCCGCCCGGGCGACCACTTCGCGCGGCTCGATCAGCTTGAAGTTCATCGCCGCCGAGAGATGGGCGTGCCAGAGCCAGGGCTGGCCGGGCCAGATCGCGTCCTGCCAGGGGCCGAAGCTGGGCAGCCGCTCGTCGATGAAGCGCTCCAGCGCCAGCAGCGCCTGCTCGCGCGTCACCGGCCAGGCGAAGCCGTCGAGGTCGCCCGGATGGCGCGCGAACTCCCGGTCCACCAGGGCGAGCACCTCCTGAGTGATCGCGTCGGGCTCGAAGCGGGCGGGCTCGGGCACGATGCCCGGTCCGTCGGCGCCGAAGGACTGGCGGTTGTCGACATCGAAATTCCAGCGCCCTCCAGCGGGCCCGTAGCCTTGCGTTCCTTCCTCGCCTTCCATCAGCACGCGGTGCTGGCGGCGCATCTGCCGGTAGAAGTTTTCCAGGCGCAGGGTGCGATGGCCGCGGGCATGGTCGGCGAACTCGCGCACGGTGCAGAAGAAGTGGCGGTCGTCGCGCAGCTCCAGCGCGAGCCCGGCCTCGGCGGCGGCGCGACGCAGCGCGCGCAGCACGCGCCAGTCGCCCGGCGCGGTCATCACCAGCCGCTCGGGCCGCAGCAGCCGGATCGCGCGCGCCAGTTCGCCGGCCAGGCTGCCGGTGTTCGCGGGATCGTCGAGGCGCACGTAGTGCAGCGGCCAGCCGCGCTCGCGCAGCAGCTGCGCGTGGTGGCGCATGGCCGACAGGAAGAGGGCGGTGCGGATGCGGCTGGAGGCGACGTGCGTGGACTCCTCGCGCACCTCGGCCATCCAGATGCCGTCCTGCGCGGGATCGAAGCCGTCGAAGGCCGAGGCCCGGCCGTCCAGCTGGTCGCCCAGCACCAGCACCAGCTGGCGGATCGGCGGCGTCATGAACGGCTCGCCCGCGCCACGGCGCTGGCACGAGGCACACGAGACGCGCGAGACGCACGGGGCGTGATCGAAGCTGGCATGGTTGTTCCCGGAAGCGCGGCGATCCGGACTGCACACCGCCGACCCCGCCACTTCCGTACGCCGCCGGGCCGCGCCCGGATCACTGCCGCCGCCTTCGTCGGACAGGGCCGATCCGCATGAAGACCCTGCTGCGCCAGTACGGCCCGACCGTTCTCAACCTCGTGGTCTTCCAGGCGGCCTGGTTCGCCTGCGTGCTGGGCGCCGCACGCGGCGCGCCCGGCTGGGGCGTGGCGGCCTGCATCGGCGCCGTGCTGCTGAACCTGTGGTTCAGCGATGCGCGCCGGGACGAACTGCTGCTGGCGCTGTGCGCAGTGCTTCTCGGACTGGCGTGGGACACCGGCATGGCGCGCGGCGGCGTGCTCGTCTATGCCTCGCCCGGGCCCTGGCCCGGCCTGGCGCCGGTGTGGATCCTGGGGCTGTGGGCCCTGTTCTCGACGACGTTGCGCGGACCGCTGCGCTGGCTGCACGGGCGCTGGCTGCTGTCGGCGGTGATCGGCGGCGTGGGCGGTGCCTTGTCCTATGCGGCTGCGGTGCGGATGGGGGCCGGACAGTTCCCCGACCCCACGCGGGCGATGCTGGTGCTGGGCGCCGGTTGGGCCGTGATGACGCCGCTGCTGGTGGAGCTGGCGCGCTGGCTGGGGCAGCGCGCGACCCGCCGCGTGGCGCGCTGACTCTGCCGGTCTTGCCGAGTCCTTGGGCTTTCGAGCGGCGCGAGGCTCAGCCGGCCACCCATTCTTCCTGGCTGACCCAGCAGTTGCGTCCGTTCTCCTTGGCCTTGTAGAGCGCGGCATCCGCCGCCTCGACGAGCTGCAGCTCCGGCGCATGCGACTGCGAGCCGCGAAAGGTCGCCACGCCGATGCTGACGGTGACCTGCCCATGGGGGCTCTCGCTGTGCGTGATGCCGAGCGAGCGCACCTGTTCGAGCATGAGTTCCGCGACCTTGCATGCGCCCTGAAGGCCGGTGCTGGGTAGGACGATCGCCAGCTCCTCTCCGCCGTAGCGCGCGACCAGGTCGCCCGGGCGCCTGATGCTGCGCCTGAGCGCCATGGCGACGGCCCTCAGGCACTGGTCGCCGGCGACGTGGCCGTAGGCATCGTTGAAGCCCTTAAAGTAGTCCAGGTCCAGCAGCAGCAGCGACAGGGCCGTGTTTTCTCTGGCTGCGCGGCGCGATTCCTGCGCCAGCACTTCGTCGAAGCTGCGGCGGTTGGCCAGCCCGGTCAGCTGGTCCTGCGTCGCCAGGATCTCCAGGCGGCGGTTGGCCTGCAGCAGGTCTTCGCGCGCGGCCATCAGCGAAGCCTCCGCCCTGATCCGCCGGCCGATATTGATGATCAGCCTCCAGCCCACCGCGGCCATGGCGGCCAGCAGGGCGCCGACGACGGCGATCGTCAGCAGCGCCTGGCGCCTCCAGGCCTGCAGCGCCTGTTCGCGGCCCACCGCCACAGAGGTCAGCACCGGGTAGCGGTCGCTCTTTCTGAAGGCATAGAGCCGCTTCATTCCGTCCACGCTGGAGCGGAACGACGCGGTGCCCGAGGTGCCCGAGAAGTGCCGCTGGAAATTGGCCGACTTCGAGAAGTCGAGGCCGATGTTCTTCTCGCTGTAGGGATAGAGCACCAGCATCTGCCCCGTATTGGTGCTCAGGCCGATGGTGCCGGTGTCGGGGAGGGCGATGGTGCCGAATGCGCGCAGGAAGTTCTGCAGGCCCAGGCCGATGACGACCACACCTGCGAACTCGCTCTTCTCGTCCTCGAGGCGGCGGCTGACCGTGATCCCCCATTCGCCGGAGAAAGGGTTGCGAACCGGCGGGCTGATGTGGACATCGTTCGAGCGCGTGTCGCGGTGGCGGATGAAGTAGGGCCGCTTGGCGCTGTTGGTGCCCCGCGGGGCCTCGCCCTTGGAGTAAATGAGCCAGTTGCCCCGGGCATCGAGGACCGCTACGCCGTCGAGAGGATCGAGCAGGCGCTTCTGCCGTTCGACCAGCGACTGCACGCGCTGCATGTGCTCGCGCGCATTGCCTTCGGCCTTCAACGTCTCGGCCACGCCCTGCAGCAGCATGTCGCTCTGGGTGAAGATGCCTTCGGCGTAGATGTTCAGCGCCTTGGCAAGGTTGAGGTTGTTGGTGTCTGCCGCGGCCAGCGTCTGTTCGCGCGATACCCAGAGCTGCCAGCCGGTGGCCGCCGATACCGAGACCATGACGGCCGCGAGCAGGGCCTTCGCAAGGCGAACGTCCCGCTTCACTTGAGCAGCTCCTCGAACGAGCCGGTTTCCATCCCTTTCCCCCTTTTCATCTTCTGCGTTGCGGCGTCTGTTTTTGCGCCGCTGTGCCGTCGGCCGGTCCTCGTGTAGGGCAGGCCACTGCGAACTCTATACGACCTGCCTGAAATGTTGGCGGCAGGCGCTGCGGAAGTCTCGTGGCACCATCGATGGTTTCCACGCATGTGAACTTCCCGGGGGGCATCGATGCTGATCAACTGCGTCGCCTACGAAAACGGCTCCAAGCTCGCCGACATATCGGTCGAGGACATCAGCGACTACATCGGCCGGCCCGGCTGCTTCGTCTGGGTGGCGCTCAGCGACGCCTCCGACGAGGAGCTCAGCGAGATGCAGAAGGAGTTCGGCCTGCATCCGCTGGCGGTGGAAGACGCCCATCACGGCCACCAGCGCCCGAAGATGGAGGAATACGGCAACTCGCTCTTCGTCGTCATGCACCTGGTGGAGCCCTCGGAAGATGGCGAGCACCGCATGAACGTGGGCGAGGTCGACGTCTTCGTCGGCGCCAACTACGTGCTGTCGGTGCGCAACCGCAGCAAGCAGGGCTTCCTGGGTGTGCGCGAGCGCTGCGAGCGCGAGCCCGAGCTGCTGCGCAACGGCGCGGGCTTCGTGCTGTATGCGCTGATGGACGCGGTGGTCGACCGCTACTTCCCGGTGATCGACGCGCTGGAGGTGGAGCTGGAATCCATCGAGCAGCAGATCTTCGGCCAGGGCGGCGCGGCGCGCGACAAGATCAAGCAGCTCTACGACCTGAAGCGGCGCAGCATGGTGCTCAAGCGTGCGGTGGCGCCGCTGGTGGAAGCGGCCGGCAAGATGCACGGCGGGCGCGTGCCGCAGATCTGCATCAGCTCGCAGGAATACTTCCGCGACGTCGGCGACCACCTCGCGCGCATCAACGCATCGATCGACGCGATGCGCGACACCATCGCCACGGCCATACAGGTGAACCTGTCGATGGTCACCATCGAGGAAAGCGAAGTCACCAAGCGCCTCGCGGCCTGGGCCAGCATCTTCGCGGTGTGCACCGCCTTCGCCGGCATCTGGGGCATGAACTTCGAGAACATGCCGGAGCTGAAATTCCGCTACGGCTATGGCGTCGCGCTCGGGCTGATCGTGAGCACCTGCGGCTATCTCTACTACCGGTTCAGGCGGGCAGGGTGGCTCTGAGCGATTCGACAAGCCCGGCCGGCTGGCATTGCTAATGCCCAACTAATAAACATGTAGACAATCAAGTCCCTTATGAAAAGGGACTTCACCCAGCGCTTCGGCTTTCTCGTCAAGAGCGTGGGCAAGCTCTACAGCGAGGAGTTCGACCGCCTCGCGCGCGAGCGCATCGGACTCACCAGCGCGCAGTGCCGCCTGCTGGGCGCGCTGGCGATGCACGGCGACGAGGAAGAGCCGCTCTCGCAGGCCGAACTCGCGCAGCGGCTCGACCTCACTCCTATGGCCGTCGCCGGCCTGTGCGACCGCATGGCGGCTGCCGGCTGGATACGCCGCGAGCCCAGCCCCACCGACCGTCGCGTCAACCGGATCCGCCTGGAACCCAGCGCCGAGAAGGCGCTCGACAGCGCCCTGAGCATCAGCGACGGGCTCAACGCCCGCGTGATGTCGGTGCTCTCTCAGGCCGAGCGGGCCCAGCTGCTGGGCCTGCTTTCCAGGGTGCAGGCGAGCCTCGTGGAGATCACCTCGCCGGGCGGCCGCAAGCCATCATGAGCGCCGCGCCCGGAACCACCGTGCCGCACCGCGGCATGATCACCATCTCGATCATGCTGGCCACCATCATGCAGGCGCTGGACACGACCATCGCCAACGTGGCGCTGCCGCACATGCAGGGCAGCCTGCAGGCCTCGCAGGACCAGATCACCTGGGTGCTCACCTCGTACATCGTGGCCTCGGCCATCGCGCTGCCGCTCACCGGCTGGCTGTGCGGCCACTGGGGGCGCCGGCGCGTGTTCATCATCTCGGTGATCGGCTTCACCGTGGCCTCGGCGCTGTGCGGGCTGGCGACCTCGCTGGTGGGCATCGTGGCGGCGCGGCTGCTGCAGGGCGTCTTCGGCGCGGCGCTGGTGCCGCTGTCGCAGGCGGTGCTGCTGGACATCAACCCTCGCGAGAAGGTCGGCCAGGCGATGGCCATCTGGGGCGCCGGCATCATGGTCGGGCCCATCCTCGGGCCGCTGCTGGGCGGCTGGCTCACCGAGAACTTCGACTGGCGCTGGGTGTTCTTCATCAACCTGCCGGTGGGCATCTTCGCCTTCTGGGGCATCGCGCGCTACCTGCCCGAGAGCCGGCCGCAGGGCGAGCGGCTCGACATCTTCGGCTTCGTCACGCTGAGCATCGCCATCGGCATGCTGCAGCTCTTCCTCGACCGCGGCGAGCAGCTCGACTGGTTCGAGTCGTGGGAGATCAAGCTCGAGGCCGCGGCCGCGCTGGTGGCGTTTTGCTTCTTCGTGGTCCACACATGGACGGTGCAGGGCGTCTCCTTCTTCGACCGCGACCTGCTGAAGGACCGCAACTTCGTCACCGGCCTGCTGTTCGCGTTCATCGTCGGCATGATCCTGTTCGCGACCATGGCGCTGCTGCCCAACTTCCTGCAGGGGCTGATGGGCTACCCGGTGGTCTACACCGGCGAGGTGACGGCGCCGCGCGGCGTGGGAACGATGATCGCGATGATCATCGTCGGGCGTCTGGTGCAGCGCGTCGACGTGCGCGCGATCATGGCGCTGGGCTTCGGCCTCACCGCCTTCTCGCTCTACCAGATGACCCGGCTCACGCTGCAGATGGACAGCACGCTCATCGTGGTCTCGGGCTTCATCCAGGGGCTGGGCATCGGCTTCACCTTCGTGCCGCTGTCCACCGCCACCTTCGCCACGCTGGCGCCGAGGCTGCGCAACCAGGGCACGCCCATCTTCAGCCTGCTGCGCAACATCGGCAGCAGCGTGGGCATCTCGATCGTGCAGGCGCTGCTTACCGAAGGCTCGAGCAAGGCGCACGCGCAGATCGCTTCAACCGTGGCGCCGGGCAACGCGGCGCTCGCGACCCTGCCGCAGATGATGTCGCCCGACACCGCCACGGGGCTCGCACTGCTGAACGCAGAGGTCACGCGGCAGGGCGCGCTGATCGGCTACCTGGACGACTTCGCCATCATGATGATCATCACGGTGCTGGCGATTCCGCTGCTGTTGCTGATCCGAAGCCCCAAGCGAAGCGGGGCGGCTTCAGGGCCTGCCGAAGTGCCGCATTGAGTTTCTCCCTCCCCCGCTGGGGGAGGGCAGGGGTGGGGGCAGGCGGCCTATGCAACTGCAGCGGCTTTTCAGGCGCCGCTGGCCCCCATCCCAACCTTCCCCCAGAGGGGGAAGGAGCAAAACCCGCTCACTCGTCGTGCGAATCGTGCGTGGCCACCGCACCGCGGCGCCAGTAGCCCGAGGCCCGCGTCCACTTCGGGTTCGCTCCGCGCTCGCCCACCAGGTGCGCACGCAGCGCCTTGGCGATGGCCGATTCGCAGCCCACCCATGCGTGGAAGTCGCCGGCCGGCAGTTCGATCGCCTTCAGCGCATCGAGCAGCACGTGGCTCAGGCCCGGCTCGGTGCCGCGGCGGTGCGCCCACTTCAGGATGAGTTCGGCCTGCGTGTCGAACGCGATCTCGTCCGCTTCGCTGTCGATCTCCGCCAGCACCACCGCGCGCGCGCCGGCCGGCAGCTCGGCCAGGCGCCGCGAGATGGCGGGCAGGGCGGTGTCGTCGCCGATCAGCAGGTGCCAGTCGAACTCCGTCGGCACGATGAACGAGCCGCGCGGGCCGCCCACGCCGAGGATGTCGCCGGCCTTGGCCTGCTCGGCCCATTGCGTGGCGGGGCCGGCCTCGTGCAGCGCGAAGTCGATCTCGAGCGTGCCGGCCTTCGCGTCGTGACGGCGCGGCGTGTAGTCGCGCATGGTGGGTCGGCCCTCGGGCCAGACCGGGCCTTCGGGGCCCATGGTGGGCAGGCTCAGCTTGCCGGTGGCGGGGTCGGGAAAGAACAGCTTCACGTGGTCGTCGAAGCCGGGGCTCTGGAAGCCCGCGAGGTCGTCGCCCGTGAGCGTGACGCGGATCAGGTGCGGCGTCACGCGCTGCACCGTCTTCACCGCGAGCTTGCGGAAGCGCAGTTCGTGGCGCACCCGGCGGGGCGTACGGTCGGGTGCCGTGGACGCTGGTGATGTACTGAAGTCAGTCATTGCGTAGATCCTGTTGCGAGACAGGGTTGGTTGGAATTCGTGTTGCGTCGGCGGCTCCTCAGATCTTCTCGATCTGCTGGGCCGCGGCGTCGAGCACCGCGGCGAACTCGTGCGCCTGCTGCTCGGTGAGTGGGGCGCCCGTGAGGCGCATGCGCATCGCCATCTTGAGGTTCTCGATCGCGCGGGTGACCTGCGGCGGCCTGCCGCCGCGCGGACCGGCACCATCGACGCCGCCGCCCATGCGGGCCATCATGGCGTCGGCCGTCTCGCGGTTGGCTTCGAGGAACTCGCGGCCGCTGTCGGTGATGCTGTAGCTCTTGCGCCCGCTGCCGTCGGCGGTCTCGACGCTGAGATAGCCCATCTCCTCCAGCAGCGTGAGCGTGGGATAGACCACGCCGGGGCTCGGCGCATAGCTGCCCCCCAGGCGGTCCTCGATCGCCTTGATGAGCTCATAGCCGTGCGAGGGCTTGTCGGCGATTAGGCGCAGCAGCACGAAGCGCAGGCCGCCATGGCCGAACACGCGTCCGCCGACTCCGCCGCGCGCGCCGCGATGTCCGCGTCCGCCGGAAAGACCGTCTTCATGCTCGCCGCGGGCCATGCGGCAGTGGTGCTGGTCGGAGTGGAAATGTCTCATGGTGGGTGTCCTTCTTGAGGTATGTCTGAATTATTTTAGATATATCTAAAATAATGTCAAACCGATACCCGCCGGGAGCACCCCGCCATAGAGATTCAGCCCGGCGAAACCTCTCCTGCAGCCACGAAGCGCCGCTGCCGCATCCACTTGGTCGCCACCCATTTCTCGCCGCGCACTACAGGCGCGCCCGCGTGCAGCGTGGCGTGGTCCACCTGGCCACGGCTGTTGCAGTACTCGAAGTACACGGCGCTTCCGGGTTGCGGCGACACCGACCAGCCGCTTTCGGGAAATACCGTCTCGCCGCCTTCCTCCACTTCATTGAGATAGGTCACCAGCGTGCTCACGCGCTGGCCACTGCGCGCGAGCGAGGCCCGATTGGCCTCGTTCGAGGGCACCAGGAAGTCGAAGTGCGGCATGCTCCTGGCGCCCGCCGGGTAGTGCAGCACCTGCAGACCTTCGCCGTTCTCCACCGGCATGTTCATGAGTTCCGACACCCGCTGGTCGAGCCGTGCGATGAAGGCGTTCTCGCGCAGCCGGAAGAACATGCCCAGGCTGCTGCGCTGGCTGCCTGCAAGGTCGCGCCCCGTCAGCGGGTCGACGGTGGTCGACGGCGCGAGCCGCGGCCTTGCGAGCGCGATGAGCTCCTCGCACTCCTGCGCGCTGAACACGTCGTTCAGCACGGCCAGCGCGGGTTGCGCCGCGCGGGCCGCCACCCGCACGAGCCTGTCGGCGGTGCGGATCGAGGTGCCCGGTGGCAACCTCGACGGCTCGTAGCTGTAGGGCGCCTGCACCGTCACTGAGTCGGTGGGCAGGGGGCTCCCGGTGCGCAGCGCGAAGACGAATGCATCGACGATGGCCCTTGCCGCTTCGGGCGGCATGGCCTGCTCGCGCATCGCATCGACCACGTCGGCGGCCGTGCAACCCTGGCGCAGGTTGTGCACCACCCAGTCGGCCAGCGCAGGCTGGAAGCGCAGCACGGTGTCCGTGGTCACGGTGCGCTCAGATCTGCGCCGGCACCCAGCCGGTGTCGGTGCGCCTGAAGCTCTGCTTGAGCTGCATCGTGCCGGCGCCGCGCACCACACGGTCGACCATCGGGAACACCCGCTGCACTTCGGCGTCGCCGGTCCAGGGCGCGGCATCGATCCTGTAGGTGTAGGTCACCACCACCTCCGAGGGCTCCTTCGCATCCTTGGGCGCTTCCCAGCCGACGACCTTGTCCAGCGTCAGGTGGGCCGCGCAGAAGTCGCCCTGCGGCTCGCGATCGATGAAGTACTTCCTGCCTTCCTCGGTCAGCGCGTAGCGCGTGACCTCGATCTCGCCGGCTTCCTGTTCCTTGTCGTCCTTGACCGTCGCCTTCGAGGCGCTCACCAGCCCCAGCCGCTCCAGCACCGGCATCTGCAGCGCGTTGCGGGCGCGCGTGCCGGCCTCGCGCTGCGGTACGTCGATGGGCCAGCGTGTCTTGCCCAGGCACAGGTCGCCCTTCTTTGCGAGGTAGGCGTTCATGGCCGCCGTGAGGTTCTGCAGATCGGCCTCGGGCGGCTTCGGACCGCAGCCGGCGAGGGCGGCGAGGAGCGCGGCACCCAGTACCGCAGGAAGAGTCTTCTTGTTCATGGATGTCGCAATCAATTGACGCAGGCTCCCGGCTTGACGGGCGTGGCCGGCTTGGTGTCGGCGTCGCTGAGGGTGTTCAGGAAGCAGATCAGGTCCGCGATGTCCTGCTCGGACATGGGCGGAGCCGAGCCGGCGGCGCGGCCGTCCATCGGCAGCTGCGTGTCGATGTTCGGCACGTAGGCTGGCGGCAGGTCGTCGAACTTCTTCACCTTGCCGCCCGTGTACTGCGTGGTGATGAGGCCGTAGGCCGGAAAGTCCGCGTCGTTCTTCTCCTTGGGCGTTCCGCCGACGGTGGGATACCAGAGCTCGGGCCGCGTGTCGCGCGTGTTGTAGAAGCGGATGACCTGCTCCAGCGAATGCATCACGCCGTTGTGGAAGAAGGCCTGCCGCGTCGCCACGTTGCGCATGGTCGGCGCCTTGAACATGCCGCAGAAGCTGTTCGCCGCGTTGGGTGCCGCGGGTGCGTGGTCTGTACGCAGCGGGCCGCACACACCCATGTCGAAATACTTCAGGTCGTTGTTGGCCGGAATGTTCGCGTTGCGCGGCACGCCGATGGCTTCGTACGAGAAGTCCGTGAAAAGCGCCGAGCTGCCGTTCAGTCCCGCGCCCTGGTAGTGACACGAGGCGCAGTTGCCCGTGGCCGGATTGGTGAACACCTTGAGCCCGCGCGTTTCGGCGGGCGTGAGGTTGCCGCCGATCTTGTTGGCCGCATAGAGGTCGAACTTGCTGCTGTACGGGTGGAAGCTCCTGTCTTCCAGCTGATAGGCCTGCAAGGCCTGCAGCGCCTTCGCGAAGGCGGCGTCGCTGTCGTCGAACACTTTCTCGCCGAAGGCCTTGGCGATGAGCGGGGCGTAGTCGGCGGCCTGGAGTTTCTTCACCACGTCGGCGCTGCTGGCGTTGGCCATCTCCAGCGGATCGAGCAGCGGAATGCGCGCCTGCGCGGCCAGCGTGTCGGCCCGGCCGTCCCATGCGAAGCCGCCGCCGGGGCCCGGCACGCTGATGCCGTCGGGGTTGTCCAGCAGATCGGCATAGGCCGGGGTGATGTCCTTGTAGCGCAGCGAGGGCACCGCGCGCAGGCCGGCCTTGTCCATGTGCACGCCGCCGAGTTGCACCGACAGGTCGTTGGCCGGCGCGTAGGCGTGGGCGGGGTCGTGGCAGCTCGCACACGACATCGCGCCCGAGCCGGAGAGGTTCTTGTCGAAGAACATCTTCTGGCCCACCTGCGCCGCGAGACTCAGCGTGCTGGCGGGAGTGGACGCAGCAGCGGCAGCAGGTGAGCTCGCCGCCGTGGCCGGAGCGGATGCCGGAGGCAGCGCGACGGCCGAGCCGCCGCCTCCGCTTCCGCCGCCGCAGGCGACGAGCACCGCGCCGGCCAGGCCGGCCACGGCCAGCGCCGCCAGCGCGAGCTGTCCGGTGCGCCTCACCGCCGGCCCTTTCGGGCCGAAACGGCGTTCCTCGCTCATTGCTTCAGGGACCAGACGTTCAACTGGTTCGCATCGGGTCCGACCTGCGCCGTGGTCGCCACGTCACCCGACTGCTTCTGCGTGTAGCCGGCCGGGATCACGAAGGCGTGATTGATCGGGCGCACGCTGTCGAAGTGGGTGTCGGCGCTGCCGGCGTACTCCGGCAGGTTCACGATGTTCTGGGCGATGAAGGCCTCGGTGTACTTCGAACGGTTCATGTACGAAGCGTCGTTGACCGGGTCCGCCAGCTGGAACATGTCCTGCAGCGTGCGTACGAACGAGAAGTGGCTGTAGGCATCGCTGTCGGACACGCCCTTGGGTGCATTGGGCTGGTTGGTGAGGATGCCGAAGATGCTCTCGCCGTGGCCGCGGTTGCCGTTGGTGTAGTTGGTGATCGTCGCATCGACGGACCACGTGCCGTCGGCGTTCTGCCGGATCGGGTTGGCCACGGCGCTGTTCGCCACGTTCCAGCCGCAGCAGGAGTTGAAGCCGCTGGTCGCATTGCCTTCGTCGAACATCAGCACGATGGCCACGCGCTTCTGCGTGTTCTTCCACAACGGCGATGCCTGGATTCGCTTGACCGTGTAGTCCACGTAGTTGTCGCCGCGCGTGATGATCGGCGAGACGGCCGTGTTCGACACGTTGTTCGCCACGCTGCTGCAATCGCTGGCGGTGCCGGCAGTGCCGCCGCTCGTGCCCTTCACGCTGATGCCGTGCATGTCGTCGCACTGGTCGGGCACCAGGAAGTTCAGGTTGCCCACGTTGCCGCTGGCCAGGTCGGTGCCGAGCTGGTCGTAGTCGTAGTTCGCGGGAATAGCGTAGTCGCTGCTGTTCTTCAACGCCGCGTCCCACTGGCCGCCGCCCATGGTGCGGTTGCTGTACTTCCACTCCGGCGCGCTGCGCACGTTCTGGTAGGCCATCCCCGGGTGGTGCTTGGTCTTGTACAGGCCACCCGGCAGCGGCAGCACGAGGTTGGGGTCGCCGATGGCCGCGGCGTTGCCGCCGAGCGTGCCCGGGGCGTACACGTTGTCCTTGGCGGTGACGGCGGTGTCGGCCACGCTGTCGGTGCGGAAGTCCTGTCCCGGGTTCATCGACTCGCTGTAGGTGCGCCATGTCAGGCCGGCGCTGGTCATGGCATTGAAGAGGTTCGGCTTGCCCACGATGTTGTGGTTGGTCCCCTTCTGCGTGCAGGTGGCCGCGAACGGCGACTTGGCGAGGCCCGGCTGTGTGTTGTCCGGCACGGGCAGGTCCTGCACTGCGTTGGCGCCGGTGGCGTCGCAGTTCCACTGGCTGTCGTCGGTAATGCCCCAGTCGTCGGCGCCGCCCAGTGCCGTGTAGTTCGGTTCGCTGGGGTTGCCGGTGGCGTAGTAGCTCACGAGCTGGTTGCCGGCCTTCAGGTAGCCGTTGATCTTGGGCGCGTAGGCCGAGTTCAGGATCGACGACGTGGCCTTGTTCTCCAGCATCACGATGAAGATGTTGTCGTAGCGCGGAATGCCTTCCAGGTTGAAGGCGGCCTGCTGCGACTGCAGGAAGGTGATCTTCTTGCGGGTGTCCACGGCGCCGGCGGTGGCGGCTGTCACGCCGACCAGGCTGCTCAGGCGCGGATCGCCACCGGGGTTGGCGAGGGCGTCGGGGTACATGTCGCCGCGGTCGAGCTTGGTGGTGGCGTAGGCGAAGCGGTTGTTCAACGCGTTCGCCTCGGCCAGCATCGCCGTCTGCGTGCTGCCCGCCGCGGCGTTGACGTCACCCAGCACGGCATCGGCCGACACGCCCAGGCGAGCTGCCAGATTTTGCTTCTCGACCGCATAGCTCGTGCCGTTGGCCTCGATCAGGCGCGCCACTTCGGACGACAGCGCGCTGACCACCACCGCGGTGCCTTGTTCCTTCACCTGGTCGAGCGTCACGCGCAGCACTTCGCGCGTGGGCACGCTGGCGCCGGTGGCGGTGTTCTTTGCGCTGGTGCCGATGTCGGCGATGAGCGCCGAGGGGCCGCTCAGTGACAGGCTGAACTTGCCGCTGGCGTCGGTCACTGCGGCAGGCTCGCCGCTGTCGCAGCGGCCGTTGCCGTTGCTGTCGACGCAGACCGTGGCGCCCGCGTAGTAGCCGGCGGCGATCACGGGGTCGGTGCTGCTGCCCGCCTTGAAGGCTGTGGCCGTTAGCACGCCGCTGAACGTGGTGTTGCCGGAGCTCGCGGGCGGCTGGCTCGTGGTGGGCGGCGGCAGGAAGGCGACAGGGCCCGAGCCACCGCCGCCACCGCCGCACGCGGCCAGCAGCGAGGCGGCGAGTGCAGTGAGGGTGGGGTAGAGCAAGCCGGATCTGATTTTTGGAGTGGCTTTCAATTTCTGCTTTCGAGCGTGGAGGGGAACACTTGCACAGCAGCTGGATGAGGCGACTTCATGGCCGATGGCCGATGCCGTTCGTCTCCCTCGCCACTGCGTATCGCGGGTGAATCTAGGTTTGCCCTGTGTCAGTCAAAAGGCAAAAGACTTAGCGGCGAATTAGGAGAAGTGGGTTGAACGCGGCTCGAAGACGAGAGTGGAAAAACAGGCGAAAAAACCCGCTGGCACGCCTGACCGAGGCCTGACTTTCCTGCATGTCGAACGCTCGAAATGCATCTGCCGGTTGCGAATGCGAAAGTTCTCGCGCTTCGAACCCGGGCATCTTCACGCGGCCGCGAGTGAAGAATTCGTCAGAGTTCCTGGCAGTCGTTCTGTGTAGCATCGCCCCTTTTTGGGCTGCGGAGTGCGACTCGCGCCGACCCGGCGTCAAGATGCGCGCCCGCTTCAATCAGGAGGGATTCCAATGGGGATGATGGATGCGCTCGGCCATGCGCTGATGGACAACCAGGAGCTTCACTTCGGCACCGCCAACGCTGCAGGTGCCGAAGGGCTCACCAGTGAAGAGCGGTGGCTGGTCACGCTCAGCGCACCGCTGTCGGCCTTCAACGGCGACTATGTGGATGCGGTGCTCACCGGCAAAGACGACGACGTGCTGCGCGAGGGCATCGCCGATGTCTGGAGCGTGCACGACCGGGCGAGCTTCGAGCAGACCGCGCGCTGGCTGGTCGATGAAGGGCAGCGCTCGACGTACGCGCCGCTGTGGGAGGCTGTCGGCGCGATCGACAAGGCCACGCAGGAGACGCCGATGCTGCTGCGCATGGTCATGGACGCCTTCTTCCCCGCGTTCTTCCAGATCAAGGCGCGCAAGAGCCTGGACTACCGCGAGCTGGGCCAGCGCAGCGGCAAGTCGACGCAGGAACTGGCCGCGCTGATGACGGGCAGCCCGAGCTGGGTCGAGGCACTGCGCAAGCACTTCCATGTCTCGCAGGCCGAGGTGCCCAGCCTTGTCGCCTGGGACGCCGTGCGCCTGGCGAGCCTCTCGCGCTGGGCGGTGCAGCTCGGCTACATCGAGCGCTCGGAGTTCGCGGGCTTTGCCGGCGGCCTTGCCAGGCAGGTGCGCGAGGCGTACGGCAACTGGTCGCAAGTGAGTGCGGCGTACATCGCGGGCGGATTGATCTGGAAGTACTCGGACGCGCGCGAAGAGAACCTGCTGCGCACCAACCGCCTGCTGCTGAGCGACGCCCGCAGCCCCTATCGCAGCGTGGCGTTCGCGGGCTGACCCAGTCCGGGGGCGGCTGGCTCGTTGCGTGCCATCGGTGCCGCCGGCACCGGCAGGTGCAGCAGCAGGCTGGTTTCGCCCGGCTGCGAGCGCACGGTGAACGTTCCTCCCAGCGCCACGGCCCGGGTACGCATGTTCGCCAGGCCCTTGCCTGCGAACGCGGCCTGGGCATCGAAGCCCCGCCCGTTGTCGCTCAGCTCGATGTCGATGGCGCGTTCTTCGGCAGCGCCTTCCACCAGCCGCGCGCTCAGGCTGGCCTGCGTCGCGTGCGCATGGGCCACCAGGTTGCCGAAGGCCTCGAACAGCAGCATCTGAAGCTGGTGCGATTCGCGCGCGGTCCAGCTCGTCATGGTGGGCAGGGAGCCCACGTCCCAGCGCAGGTCGATGCCGGCGGCCTGCAGGCGGGGGCCGAGGCGGTAGCGCACGCTGCCGAGTGCGGAGGCCACGTCGCCTTCGCAGCCGTGCATGGCGTCCACCGTGAGCTTGAGCTGGTCGACCGCGTCGCGCAGGTGCAGCGCCACGTCGTTCATGGCGGTGCCGGGCTGCTGCGCCATCTGCAGCAGCCCGACGAGCTGGCCGCCGAGGCCGTCGTGCAGGTCCTGCGTGAGGCGCTGGCGCTCCTCGAGCGCGCCGCGCGCCTTTTCGCCTTCGCGTTCGCGGGCGAAGACGGCCTCGAGTGCCGCGTTGCGCTCGGCCAGTTCGGCTTCGAGCGATGCGTTCATCTGCGCCACGGCGCGCACGTCCTTGCGAATGCGCTCGGCGATCACCCAGGCCAGCGAGATCGCGAAGCCCACCCATGCGAAGCGGATCCACGGCACCACCGCGTAGGCGTCGGGCGATGTGCGCATCACCCAGTTGTCGCGCGCGGCGCTGAGCACCACCAGCACCACCGCAACGCCCAGCACACGGTGCTCCAGCACCGAACTGCGCACCGCCACGCGCACGACCATCACCACCATGCCCAGGCCCGCCGTGAAGCACAGCAGGTTCCACGCCGGCATCAGCCACAGCAGCGGCACCGTGATGCCCAACGTGGCCGTCACCGGCGCGAAGAGCGCCAGCAGGCCCAGGAAGCGCGCGAGCCGCGTGTCACCCTTGCCCACCACCGACAGCGCGAAGCGGCAAAGCAGCGGCACTGCCGCCTGGAACGCCGCCAGCGGTACCACGCCCCACCACGGCCAGGGCAGCGGCGCATGCGTGAAGAGCACCCGCGCCGTCTGCACCGACCAGAAGAGCTCGCCCAGGCCGTAGTAGAGGTACAGCGATTCGCGCTGCCGCAGCCACACCAGCAGCGACAGCGCCCCGAGCACGCCGCTCACGATGGCGATGAAGCGTCCGCCGCTGATCTGCCAGAACAGCGCGTTCTCATACATCGGCTGGAGCTCGGCCTCCGTGCCCGCCACCACCGGCGAGAGCCCGCCCTGGCGTGCGGCCTGCGCGGCGACGACGATCTCCACGCGCCGCACCGCAGCCGAGGAGACCGGCAGCGCGAAGTACTGCGGCGTGAAGGAGGCATCGTCGTAAGGCCCCGGCGGAAAGGTGCCGAAGCGTGCCAGCTCGTGGCCGTCGACCAGCACCCTGAAGCTGTTGCCGATGCGCGGCACGAAGAGCGCCTGCGGCACGCTCGCGTCGGCGACGGGAACATCGAACGAGAACGCAGCCTCGCCGTCGACCGCGCCTTGCCGCTGGTCCCAGTTGTAGGGCAACTGCACCGCGTGCGGCTCCGGCGGCTGGGCGGGGGAATGAGGGCCATGCAGGGTCAGCGTGAGCTGCGCCTGTTCGACGAGCGTGACGGCCTGTGCGCGGAAGCTCCAGCCGGTGCCCAGCAACACGAGCACCAGCAGCGCCAGCAGGCGCAGTCCAAGCATTTCTTGTTGTTGTCGTCGCATGACGCGTACGACTTTAGCAATCTTTTTTCACAATTCGGAGCAGGGTTGCCCCGGCATCGCGAGAAACCAACGCCTCAGGTTCCCGCCGTGGTGCCTGCCGCCGTTCGGGCCGCGATGATCGGGTCGAGCTTGGCGCGCAGGCGCCTCACGGCCGTTTCGTGCTTCAGCGTCTGCGGCCCGCGCCCGTAGGTGGCGGCCTTGCGAATCAGCCGCAGCTGCTCGCGCTGCAGATGCGTCTTCAGGCGCCTCGCGCGCCAGCCGTAGGTCCAGCCCATTTCGCGGCGCACCTTGTAGCGCTGCATCGGCGCGCCCAGCCGCACCCATTCGTCGTCCTGGATCAGGTCGCGCTCGGGTACGAACCAGGCTGCCAGCGCGTGCAGGTAGGTGCCGTTCTCGCGCGCCGCGACGTGCCAGAAGAGGGCGGCCACGATGACCGCGGGCAGGCCCTTGATGACGAGCATCACCGCCATCTCCGCGTAGCCGCCGTCGAACAGGTCTTCGAGCAAGGGCGAGTTCCAGATGAAGTGCATGCCCCACGCGAGCAGGAAGCACAGCACCGCCACCGCGATGCGCGCCGCCATCGGCCGCCGCGGTTGCAGCAGGAACCAGGCGATGCCGAAAGACGCGATCGTCGTGTACGCCGCATGGCTCCACAGCCCGGCGAGCAGCCCGCGCGTGAACAGGTTCAGCAGCACCGGGTAGACCTGGTTCTCCAGCGGAAAGTGCACCGCCGACTTCACCGTGTAGCTCAGGTTCTCGACCACCTGGAAGCCCAGCCCCACCATCGCGCCGACGATCAGCACCGACAGGTACGTCTGGAACTGGTTGCGCGCCACCAGCACCATCAGGATCACGCCCGCGAGCTTCAGGAACTCTTCCGTCACCGGCCCCGCCACCGCCGCCCCCCAGGTCGCGACGAACTCCGGCGACACCAGCTTGGCGCACAGGCTCTGGATGGCCACGTTGGCCGGCGCCGCGAAGTACACCGCGCCCATGCCGCCCCATGCGAAGGCCAGCACGTAGGCCTCCGTCGGGTGCTGCTCCAGCAGGTCGAGCGTGCGGAAGGCCTGCACAAAAAGCATCGTGTAGATGCCCCACACCGTCAGCCCCAGGAAGGCCGTGACGGGCACCACCCGCACGCCCAGCCAGAACATGTAGCCCGTGTAGAACAGCCCGTTCAATATCAGCGCTGCCAGCACCCAGAAGGCTGCGCGCCGCGGCTGGAAGAAGGAATCGGTGCCCACGGGCCAGCCGGCCACTTCGGTCACCTGCTGCCCGCTCGGGGCCTCTTGGCCACCCTGGTCGAACACCGGCATGTTCATTGCGGCGCCTCCAGGTCCATCGAGTCGAGCATCGAGCGCGCCTCCTGCAGCGCCTCGTCCATGCCGTCGTCGGAGCCCCAGAAGTCGATCTGCACCAGCGACTTGCGCCGCACGTCCACCACCTGCCAGAAGCGGCCCGCCAGCTTCGAGCCGTAGTAGGCGAAGGTCTTGCCCTGCAGGCCCCAGGAGGTGATGAAGTCCGACACGTCGCCGTCGACCTGCAGGCGCTGGCCGCGCTCCATCAGCCGCTGCTGGCGCACCAGCGGGCCGTCGGGGCCGCCCGCCCAGGGGAAGGTGCTCACCAGGAACTTGTGGCCGCCCTTGAAGAGCATCAGCGACTGGCCCGCCCTGGAGCGAGAGACGTCCATCTCCCATCCCTCGGCCGGCACGAACCGGGCCTGGCCCGCCTCCACCGTCTCGCCCGGCGGCAGCGGCCGGTTGCCCGGGGTGTGGCGGTCCCAGAGGGTGAGGCCGCCCACGTAGGCGGCAATCGCGAGCAGCACTGCCAGCGCCCCCGGCCAGGTGCGATACGGTATGCGGCGGGAGGGCTCGTTCATCCTTCGATCGTGCCATACGATTGCCCGAGCCCGGGCGTCTGCGCCGGGCGATGCGGCATACTCCCCACCCCCTCAAACTCAGCAGAATTCCACTGAATGGACAAGGAAGTCGACCCCCGCGTACTCACTGTGATCGACGAGATGCGGCTCTCGGGACCGCGGCTCACGCCGGTCGAGATCGTCGCCAAGATGGGTGTGTTCGACGCGCGCGACAAGCCATTCGAGCACGCATGGCTCGCCACCGGCGACAACGTCATCGCCACCATCTGGGCCGAATGGGTCAACGTGGCCGCCAACGGCCGCTGGTTCTACCTCGAATCACTCGACGTCCACCACCGCGCCGGCGGCGGCGAGCGCAGCGCCCAGCAGGTTCAGCGCGCCAAGGACAGGCTCGCGCTGCTCAAGCGCAGCCACGACGCCGGCAACGGCTTCCGCGCCTTGCTGCAGACCAACCGCATCGCGATCCTCGAAGTCGAGAGCAACAAAGACGCCAAGGTGTCGACCCGCGTGCGCGACGACGACGAATGGCACGTCGCCAGCTGGGAGCCCGACCACAAGTTGGCCGTGCTCGTGCGCGGCCCGCGCGGCTGGTCGCCCAGCGAAGCCGAAGTGCAGACCGCCCGCGAACGCGGCAACGTGCCGCAGAAACTCTCCGCCGCCGCCAAGGCCGCCGATGACGAAAAGGCCACCCCCCAGGCCGTGCAGGCCGCCGCCCTCGAATACGTGGTGAAGCACTTCACCGGCTACGGCTACAAGGCCGAGAACATGACCGGCAAGGGCTTCGACCTCGAGGTGTCGAACGCCAAGGGCCAGACCCTGCTGCGCGTGACTGTCAAAGGCACAGCGCCCAGCGTGCCCAGCTTCAAGCTCAGCAAGGAAGAAAGCGACTGCTCCAAGCGCGAGCCGCTGTGGCGCCTGCTGGTGGTGACCGATGCGGGCAGCGGGGTGGCGCAGCACAAGATCTACAAGCCGACCGAGATCACGTCGGCGCCGGGGTTCGATCCTTCCTGATTCAACGGTGCGCGGCAATGCGTCGCGCTACTCACGTACCCGCGGTCATCGGCCCTGCTCGGAATTCGCATTCCGTTGTGCAAATTTCCGATAGGGAAGCCCGTCGATGCGCGCTGTGCGAGCAGTGGGTTTGCGCGCATGATCGTGCCAGGACCGCGCGGCATTCTTCGCGCCCTGGCGCAGTGCAGCCCAGGATTCGGACTGGGCCTCACCTTCCTAACGGAGCCTTCAACTGACGAACCAGGATTCCATGCACGCCAGCGACTCCAAAGTCACTCTGCGCTTGATGACCGAGCGTGACCTGCCGATGCTGCACGAATGGCTGAATCGGCCTCATATTGTCGAGTGGTGGGGTGGAGAGGACGAACGCCCGACTCTCGACGAGGTACTTCGGCACTACATGCCAAGAGTTTTATCTGAAGCGTCCGTCACTGCCTACATCGCGATGCTGGGAGACGAACCCATTGGCTACGCCCAGTCGTATGTCGCCCTTCGAAGTGGTGATGGATGGTGGGCCGACGAAACTGATCCTGGAGTTCGCGGGATTGATCAGTCTCTGGCTGACCCGGCGCAATTGAGCAAGGGGCTGGGAACAATGCTCGTCCGTGCCCTTACGACCATGCTCTTCTCGGACCCGACAGTGACAAAGATTCAAACCGACCCCGCGCCCCACAACCACAGGGCCATCCGTTGCTACGAGAAGGCGGGGTTTGTTCAGCAAAAGGTAGTCACCACGCCTGACGGTCCCGCTGTTTATATGGTTCAAACACGCGAGGCCTTCGAGAGGTCGTGCAGTGCCACCTAGCCCCGTGTCAAAAAGCGAGCGTCATTCGAGTCCGACGTGCAGGCCTTACGGGCACAGCTGAACTCGCTGCTGTGGTGCTGTCATGGCGACAGCAACGGTTGGTCCGAGGAGGTGGGGGAGAAGCCCGGCTACTCCCATCGAGGCAACTGCTCCAGCAAGAACTCGTAAAGGCACTTAGCCGCTCGTGGCAATTCACGATCCGCTCGCTCCAGCCACATTTCGGAAGAGGGCAGTGCGGGAAAGCCATCGTCCGGTCCCAGGCTGCGTAGTTCGGCCGCCTCGCTGATCGTCGCTTCCTGAAAAACGCCGACTGCCAGGCCGGCCAGCACGGAAGCCCTCAGCACTTCCACGCTCGAACTCTCCTGCAAGACCACCCAGCGCTTGCCGGCGGCCGTCAGCGTCTCTTCCGCCCATCGCCTGAGAAGCGAGCCCTGCGGAAGCAACGCCAGCGGGACGGGGTGCTTGAGGTGTGGCGCCGCCTTCCTCGAAACCGCCCAGACCACCGGGTCCTTGCGCAGCAGCACGCCGTTTCCTTCGCCTCCGCGGAAGGCGTTGATCGTGAGATCGAACGCAGGCCCGAGCTTTCGCTGCATCTCGTCTGCCACGCCGACTTGCAGGTCGATGTGAATGGCCGGATAGATCTCGGAGAACTCGGCCAGCAGCGAAGGAAGCACCCTGGTGGCGTAGAAGTTCGTCGCGCCCATCCGGACTTTGCCGCTGACGACTCCGGGCCGCAGCTTTTCCATGGCCTCGCTGTTCAGGGCCAGCAGGCGACGCGCGTAGTCGAGCAGCACCTTGCCTTGTTCCGTCAGCTGCAGTTGACGCTTGGGCTTCTCGAACAGGTCGAAGCCGATGCAGTCTTCCAGACGCGCGATCTGCTGGCTGATCGCGGCCTGAGTGCGATGCAGGTAGCGGGCCGCGGGCGTGTAGCCGTTGCACTCGACCACCGCGACCAAAGCGCGCAGCAACTCGGGCGCGAGCAAGCGGCCCCTGAGCATGCCTTTGCAATCCGCAAGCTCGTCATCTGCACCTAGGCGTGGTGCCGGGGTTGATTGGTCGTCCCGTTGCATTTGTCTTTCTTCCCCGGCAGCAGGCTGCTGATCCATGAAAGATCAGTTTACGTGAGCCAAAGACCACTGAAATGAGCCGCGATGGAGGCTCGATCAAGAGTCGTTATGCACCCCATAAGGACTATTTGTTTGCCCTCGCCGACACACGTCAAATAGCATTCCTCGCGAAATCTTGCAGCTGGGCTGCTTCTTCTAGGCGGTGGTGAATGATCAATAAAACGGTGATCCTGTGCGGCGGACTTTTCTGGACTTCGATTGCTTCGTCGGCAACAGCAACACCGCCAACACCGCTCGACAGATTCATCGCAGATCCAGAGTTCTGCGCCTACATGGCATCGCCGCCCGAGAACGAGTCCGAGGAGTTCCTGGCCCGATACCAGGCCGCAATGCATGCCGCAATTTCTTTCGTCAGCCAGAAGAAGAAAACGAAAACCCAGACGCAGGCAATATTTGAAGTCAGGGCCAAATGCGATGCGGCCTTGAATTCGCTGCTTCACTACAAATAGACCCATCCAAGCATTTCACCAAGGTAGGCCGGCTCCTATTCGAGGGCCGTCTACCAGTTTTCGGGTATGGCGCAATTGGTGGAGGCTCGACACACTTGTAAACGCCTCGTGCAAGTTCCGGCGTTCCAAGCAGATCACATACATGTTCGCACCTCTCCCGTCTCGTGGCTCTTTCAATCAGCGCCGGTGCTTTTTGCCCATGTCGGTGGATAGCGTGCAGTCCTTGTGGAGTTCTCGGCCGGCCCGCGTGAGCCGTGCCGCGCTGAGCGGCTTGTTGATCGTCGGCGTGGCCGCCTGCGGTGGGGGTGGAAACGGCGGTGGCTTTGTTCCGGCCTTCCCGGTGGCAACGACTGCCCCGGCACCCGCTCCGGCTCCTTCCTCATCGCCTGAAGCACCGCCACCCGTACCCCCGCCCACAGGCCCTGCGCCCACCTACAAGGTGAGCGGCACGGTCAGTGGCTTGCTGGGCACGGGCCTGGTGCTGCAGAACAACGCTGGCGACGACCTGAGCATCGCAGCCAACGGCAGCTTCAGCTTCGCCACCCAACTGGCCAGCGGCGCGGGCTATGCGGTCACAGTCAAGAGCCAATCCAGAATCCTGACCAGAGTCTGCACCGTCAGCAATGGCACCGGCACTGTGGCGAATGCGGCCGTCGTCAACGTGGACGTGGTCTGTGCCGCGCCCCCGGTGCGCTACGCCTATGCGACGAATGCGGGGTCCGACAACCTCTTTCCCTACACCGTCGACACCAGCACCGGCGTGTTGGGATCGATGGCCGCGCCCATGTTGGGCACAGGGAGCGCCCCAAGCGGCATCGTCGCGGACCCCGCGGGCCGCTTTGCCTACGTGGCGAATCGAGGCGACAACACCGTGGGGGCCTACTCCATTGGCGCAGGCACCGGCTTCCTGACTCGGGTGGCAGCCGTTGCCGCTGGGTTTGCACCCCTGTCCATCGTCGCGGACCCCACCGGTCGCTTTGTCTATGTGGTGAGTCATGGTGTCGACAGCGTGTCGGGCTTCATCATGGGCTACATCATCAATGCCAACACTGGCAAGCTGACCCAGATGGCCGGGCCACAGGCGGACGTGGGGCGCAGTCCCAGCGCCATTGCCCTGGACTCCATGGGCCGTTTTGCCTACGTGACGAATGGAGTCGACGCCACTGTGTCGGTTCTTTCCATTGATGAAAGCACCGGCGCCTTGACCCCGCTGCCAGTGCCGCCGGTGACCACAGGGAACTCCCCCAGCGCAATTGCCGTGAATCCCCTGGGCCGGTTCGTGTACGTGACGAACTCGGACGACAACACCGTGTCGACCTATTCCATCGATGCAGGCTCGGGCGTCCTGACCCCGTTGGCAACGTTCAACACGGGAGCGTTTCCCAAAGCCGTCGCCGTGGACCCCACCGGCCGCTTTGCCTATGTGGCGAATGCGCTCGAAGACACCGTCTCGGCCTACAACATCGATTCCAGCACCGGCATCTTGACGCCGATGACCGTTCCGAAGGTGCCCGCACGCGTTTTCCCCATCGCCATCGCCGTGGACCCCACGGGCCGCTTTGCCTACGTCACGAACGCCAGCTCCAAGGACATCTCTGCCTACACCATCGACTCAAACACAGGGGCTCTGACCCCCATGTCCGTGCCGACGGCCGCAACCGGGGGCAACGTCGCATCGTCTCTGGCCCTGTCTCGATAGCACCTGCAGACCAGCCGTTCACAAGCCTTCGAGATAGCGCTGCAGAACCGAGTTGAACCGCTGCGGCGCCTCGAGCGCAGGCAGGTGCGCAGTGCCCTGAAGCACGAAGCTCTCGGCCCCGGGTATGCGCTGCGCCAGCACGCTGCATCGCTCCTGCAGAAGCGGAAGGTCGAGATCGCCCCACAGCACGAGCGTGCGTGCCTGGATCGCTTCCACGCGTTCCCAGGCTGAAGGCTCCTCGGTTGCCGCACCGGGGTTGGCGGCACGCAGGGCCTTGTCGTTCATCGACAGGAAGAGCTGGCGAGCGTCGCCTCTCACTCGCCCTTCCGGGATCGAGGGGCCGTCCAGCCACAGGCGCGCGCGAAGCTCGTTCTTCGCTTCCAGATCGCCCAGCGCCTCGGCAGCGGTGATCGCGTCCATGATCGCCTTCACCGGCTCGCCATGCTGCGGGGCGGGCGCGCCGCTCACGCCCGGTGCAACAACGACGAGCCCGCTCACCCGGTCGGGCCGCGCCAATGCCGCATCGATGGCAACACGGCCTCCCAGCGAGCAGCCGACCAGCACCGCCTTGCGGTAGCCCAGCGAATCCATCACCGCCCAGAGATCGGCCACGTTGGAATGAGGCGTGGGGTGCAGCGTGCGCGAATCGCCGAAGCCCCGCCGGTCGTAGCTCGCTACCGGGTGCGCCGGCGCCAGTGCGCTCCATTGACCGTGCCACATGCGCCGGTCCGCAACGTTGGCGTGCAGAAAGAGAACAGGCATGCCGGTGGCGCTGGCGTCTGCCTGATGCTCGACAGCAAGCGATGCGCCTGGCACTTCAATCCATTCCAGTTTGCTCATGCCCGCGACGATAGTGACCTAGGGCCGTGTTGACCAGCGAACGAGGCCGCCTTCAGCCTCCAACTGTCAGAGCTTTGTGTCCCGCCGCAGCGCCCCGGCACATATCTCGCCGATTCGAGAATTTCTCGACGAAATCTTTTCTCTTGCGCGGCTTCGCTTCTCTAAAGTGAATGCCCCTGTCGCAAGACGCCCCTCCTGGTGGGCGACGACCACCGATCGTGAAAGGAGCTTCCCCAACCAGCTGACCCACCGACCTGATGAACCGCCCACCTCACGGCGGGTTGCCGGTGCTCCTCGGTGCACTGGTGCGAACGTGAGGCACAAAAGGCGACGGCCAGAGTGCGGAAACACCCTGACCGTCTGACCACATGACGTGCACAACCTTGGAAGGACAGCACACCAAATGGCTCATATGGTCGCTGCCGTCAACGAAGAGGATTTAAGTTTTT
>NZ_JBQEQC010000031.1:0-66795 GCF_052044195.1 Variovorax sp. 22077 | reverse complement strand
GCCCCTGCATGACCCGCTCGATGACTTCGGCTTGACCGGCGCGCAATCGGGTGTGACCGAACACGCCGCGCAGGGTGCGATTCAACTGGCTGGAGGATGACTGCCGCCCGGCGGTGTCCGCTGCCCTGGTCGTCCACCGAACCCTCGACCTCGGCTGCGGCATCCGGGAGGACGCCCACACGATCCGGAAGAATGTCGGCATTGGTCGGGGTTTCGAGTCCGCCTTCGGCCGCCGCTTCATTAACGCCCGATACGTCGCTGCCACTGTCGCTGGAGTTGCTCGGTCCGAGGCTCTCCGCATCGGTGCCCTTGGGTGTGATCGGCGCGCGCTCGCCGCCGAGGATGCTGCTGGTTGCCATGATCTGCGATGCCTCGATAGAAAGGATGCGCGCTGCCGGGCGTCGAGAAAGCAGGAGATTTGCGCGTTCCGGCCGCTTCCGAAATCGGTCGAGACACAAGCAGGTGCAAGCTCCAGTTGACCACCTGTGCGTCGCGCTCCAGCACCGCATGCGCAACTCCAGGGACACGACAACCACCGGTATCCACTTCGACCCAATCGACACGCAGGGGAATCATTTATTTCTAGTGAAGGTACAGATCAAGGCGCATGATGGGCCCATGGACATCCAACTCGGTTTCGAAATCGGCTATCAGTTTCCTCGCCCGACACCGATGATCCTGACCCTCAGCATCCACTATTCGCGGGCATCGGATCTTCTGCGCCCAGACCATCTGCTCACGAGCCCGTCCGTGCCAACCACGGCGTACCGCGATCTGTTCGGCAACTGGTGCACACGCCTGGTCGCGCCGGCGGGCCGCTTCGTGCTGAGTACGGATACCGTGGTTCATGACAGCGGCTTACCGGACGCCGTCGTACCCTCTGCGCCGCAAACGCCGGTGGAATACCTGCCCGAATCCGCCTTGGTCTATCTACTTGGTAGCCGCTACTGCGAAACCGACTTGCTGTCCGACTTTGCCTGGCAGCGTTTCGGGAGCGTGCCAAATGGATGGGCGCGCGTGCAGGCGGTTTGCGATTTCGTGCATCAGCACATCGAGTTCGGCTACCAGCACGCTCGGCATACACGCTCGGCCCTGGAAGCATTCAGGGAGGGTAAGGGTGTGTGCCGGGACTACGCGCACCTGGCCATCACCCTGTGCCGCTGCCTGAACATTCCGGCCCGCTATTGCACCGGATACCTCGGCGACGTCGGAACCTCGCCACCATACGGCCCGATGGACTTCGCCGGTTGGTTCGAGGCGTTCCTGGGCGACCGCTGGTACACCTTCGATGCGCGCAACAACGTACCCCGCGTCGGCCGCGTGCTCATTGCGCAGGGCCGCGATGCCAGCGACGTGGCGCTGTCATGCACCTTCGGGGCGAACCAGCTGGACGGCTTCAAGGTCTGGTGCGACGAGATTCATTGACCCCGACGGGCGCGGCGGACCTTCGCCGTCCCGCCGGTGCCTTCGTGTAAGGGCAGGATCGAGCTGCACCGGTTGTCCCGTCTGTCTGCGCTATCTGTCTATCTCGGGCCGGCCAGCCACCAGATCGACGCACCCCGGCGCATCAGGTCGTTCGCTTCCCGGTGAGCGCCCTCGCACGACATGTCGAGGCCGGCGACTTTCGCCGCGACCAGCCATACCGCCTCGTCTGCGGGAAGTGCCCCGCCGATGCGGGCCATTTCCACGATCTAGAGCATCACGTCCGACTGGTTCATGTCGCAGAAACCTTCCTGCTTGACCCGCCCCGGGCGACAGATGTTGCCGGCCGTGGTCGTCATCTGGAACGATCCGCCCAACCATTCGAGCCAAGACAACGAGACCGGATCATCAATCATTGCCTCATCGATTTCACCCGCGCGGCTTCGATGCAGCAGATCGGCCACGTGGGGCAGATCAGCGCGACGCGATTCCTGCCGATAGAGGAGAGAAGCTGCTTTCCTCCGGCGCATCGAGCGTGCGATCTTTCCGCTGATCATCGTCAGGCCCGAGAAGGTCTCCTGCGCGGAATCGCTCGGAGCAAGCAGATGGATCCTCCCGCAGCCCACAGCGTCCGACGTCCCCCAAGGACACAAGACCCGCCAGTCGATCGTGATCAATGACAGATGCCTTGTCAGCTGCCAGGATCCAATTCCGGCAACCGTGCTTGAAGCCTTCGAATTGGGCGCCAGTCCAAGCGCCGGGCATGATAAGCGTCAACCTGACGCGCTGCTTGCCATCCAGGGTAATTTCGGCGCTCGCATGCTTCCCGGCGCTGCCGATTGGCAGGCATAGGATGGTGCAGACCCAGCACCCTGCATCTCCATCGTGGACAAAGGCGCCGCGCTCCATGAATCACCTCCAAGGCTGCCCACGGGTACGGCATCAGGATTGATGGTTGGTGCGAGTGGCGAGCCTCAGACACTAGAGACCCGACATACCCTCAGCGTAGGACGACGCCTCCACTTCATCCTGCCAAAGCCGAATGCCCATCAAGCGAGGGCCACACGACTTGTTCGTGATCATTCTGCAGTGAACCCGCAAGGTCCGGGACGGTCGTTCGGATATCGACCGACTATTTCTTCGGCGGTGCCTACATGGGTGCTTCTTGTGCGTATCACCGAGCTCTTTGAATCAAACCGGTTCGCGCCCGGCTTTCGAGCTTCTCTCGCGAGTGCCCCCGACCCCGTTGAGAGCGGCCTTGGACAGGCTCCGCGCCCCTGTCCAGGATCGGGGAGGGTCACGCACACCCCGGGCCTGCGGCAACCACGTAACTAAACAGAGCTCTACGAGAGGTTGCCCGACAGCGAGGGCACCTACAACTCATGGCGATAGCCCGCCACGGCCCCGATGCGGTCAACCCGGAGCTCTGCCCTGCACAGCATATGGCGGAAGTCCGTGCGCCAGGCTCGAGAAGCGCGACACAGTCACGCCGCCCGACGGAAGCCGGACACCCCCGCAACGCGCGCATACCAAGAAACAAGTGGGATCCGCCTGTTCGCACCTTCACGACAGAAGGCAGCCAAATGGGCCTGCGAGCTTCTTCGCAGAGAAGCGCAGACTTAGCAAAAAAGAACAGCCTCCCATTAACATCACTCCGCCCATGTATCGCATGAATAGATAAGAAATGCTCTCGATGCCGCTCGTCTGCCGCCTTCGCCTCGCCTTCCTCGCACTCGTCCCGTTGGTGCTCGCCCCATACGGCGGAGGCGGCGTCGCCGGTGGTGGCTTCTCATTCGCCCCCTTTCTACCCGGCAGTGGCGGCGCCCGTGCAGCTCGACGCCACGCCCTCGCCGACAGCCTCAGACTCCGCGTCGAACCCAAACGCGGCGCGACCACAGGGGTCACGAGCTAGCCCTCCAGTGCCTCAGCAGCGAGGTCGGGGAACAGTCACCCCGCCTCTTGAGCTAACCAATTGACAGTGATGCCAACGCCGTGCGAGCTTTCGTTTTCTGCCGGGACTGGTGTTCGTCGGCCCGGCGGGGTACGGTTCCAGTCGAACCAGAAACTTGATGACATTTCATCGTGCAAGACGCTATCGAGCCCACATATGACAAGGAGCTGATTTTTCATGATGACGCAGACGCTGCATGACGGAGTTGATTCATTCAAGGTGTCGGTCCAGAAAGCAGCTACCGGTGCCCCCGTGGTTCTTTTCGCAGTGGGCACGGGCGGCCAGCCAGAACGCCACGCTACTCTCCTCAATGCCTTGGCCGAGTCCGGCTGCATGATCGTCGCGCCACATTTCGAGCGACTTGCTTCAACTAACCCAAGCGAAGACGAACTGATACTTCGCGCAAGACGTCTCTCTCTCGTACTCGACGCATTCATCGGGCCCTCGGCGAAGGCGATAGGTGTGGGGCATTCGATTGGCGCGGCCACCCTCGTCGCCATGGCGGGAGCTCAAATGTGGTTAGGACCGGCTCGACGCATCTGGATTGCACCGGACGGTCGCCTGACTCGCCTGGCTCTTTTGGCTCCCCCAACCGGATTCTTCCGCGCGCCCGCGGCACTTGATGCGGTGCGAATTCCAGTCCTGACGTGGGTAGGTTCGGCCGATAGCATCACTCCTCCAATCCAAACCGAATGGATGGCGAATGCCATGCGCGATTCGATTTCGGTAGACGTCCGGGTCACGGAAGGGGCAGGTCACTTTTCATTCATGGACACTCCCCCGCCACATGCAACAGAGCCACTGCCCAACAAGAATGCTTTTCTCCAAGAGTATTCGCGCGAGATTTGCAAGTTCGTGGTTGGCTGAAGCGTGGATGGCAAGAAGCGGCGTGCGTGCGCAGGTGATTCCCATGAACGACGTTGGCCGCATTGACTCAAGGCCGCCTGCGTTGCCAGTTGTGCAGAAGTAGTTCATCGATGCGGCTGTTCAGCTGATTGAGCAGTCTGGTCAATACCTTGTTCAGGTGCTCATGCGGAGCATCACCGAGCGCTCCATACATCCGGTCTCCTGGCCGACCCAGTGCAGCCGAAGCACTTCTTTTGTACAGTCGACGGCAATGAGAGGCTGTTCCATGATGGTCTCGGGTTCGCCGATGATGACGACGAGGTTGCACCCTGGCACTACCCGAGCCGGTCGGAAGCGGCGCCAGGAGGGAAGCATCACCTGCAGCATGAGCCGCGCGGGTGAGGTCTGGGACAACTCGGCCATGGAGAGCTTCTTCAGTTCACTGAAGACTGAGCGCACAGCCAGAAAGGTGTACCGGTCCAGAGAACAGGCCCGAGCCGACGTGTTCGACTACATCGAGCGGTTCTACAACCCGACGCGCCGTCATTCGACGCTCGGCTACGTCAGTCCGATAGAGTTCGAGAAAGCTCAAAAAGCTTAGGTCGGTGTCTATGAGACCGGCAGCAGCCCACTACCGAAGACCCCGGAATCATCCGGCGTTGAACCCGCGCTCAACTAGCTTGCGGCTCCAGTGATGAGCTCCGCTGCGCGCCTCCATCGCAATCAAGCATCCGGCATGCACGTCAGCGCACCAGAGCAGGAACTTCTCGCGCTTCAAGGCGCGATTGGTGACCACTTTGCCTGCGGCGTCCACCGCGTGGACCTGGATCAGATACTTGGTCAGGTCGACGCCAACTCGGGTGATCGTGTGCATGAGCCTTCTCCTTCCGTTTGGGGGTGAAAGTGACTTTCCACAAAGCCAACCTTGGCACAGCCGTGCCGTCACCTGGAAGCGGAAAGTCCCTTCGTATTCACATTGGTGTGGAGCTGCATCAGGTCCGGCGCACACGGTGGTAGGGACTGCGGCGAACGTCAGCAGCGTCGGTTTCACGCATCGTCGCCCAGACGCCCCGACGTGATCAAGCGTGAAGACTATGCCGGCCGGGCCCCGTGCTGAAGTGCTGCAGCTTTCTCAGGCCTTGTCCGATTTGCCCGCCGCAAGTGGGAACTTGCTGACGGGGCAGTCGCCATCCACGGGCTGGTTTCTCGGTCTTCCGCCGCTTCCTTACGTTGGGTGCGTCGCGCACGACAACGGAGCCGATATGGCGGACCGCCTCCGGCGGAAACAATCCGAACGGCCCCTGCAGGAGTGGGCTTCGCTTCCATGAATTGTCCTCATCCACCACAGCGACGACAGGATTTGACCGTCCGTGTAGTTAGGCCTACGCCAATGCCTGAACTTCCAGACCACAGTAGCACCACAAAAGATAGGTCAAAGTAATGCTAGGTAAATCGCGACTAAGGGCGGAAGATGAATTGTCGCTGCCTTTCAGCATGCCCCTGAAGGAGGCAGCAATGTTCCGCCTACTCCGCCTCTGGCGATCTCCCGCCCGCGAAGACGCCGATACTTTCCGTCAGCTCGCACGCCAAGGTCCTGACGATCTCGAATGGTCGATCAGACGGCAATCGGGGGTTGGGCGGCCGCCCTGCTGGTCGAGGTTACGCATCGGCAGGAGCAGCGAGGCGATCAACATCCTCGGAGGCGCCATCCGCGCCGACCATGCCGCAGCACGGGCCTGGGTTCGCGTGGACCTCATCGATGCGTCCATTAGGCGAATGTTTTGTTCCAAGCCCTGGACTCGCCGCAGAGATTGCTGGGCGACCTTGAAGCGCATGGACCCGAGATGTTCGTGATCCTCATGCTTGAAAGCACGGACGCAGGAGCGACAGGATGAGGATTGCACAGGTAGCCCCGCTGTTCGAGGCCGTTCCGCCCAAGCTGTACGGCGGCACTGAGCGCGTCGTAGCGCACCTCACCGACGCCTTGGTTGACCAAGGGCACGAGGTCACGCTGTTCGCCGCGGGCGAGACACAGACCAAGGCCCGCCTGGTCGCGACACGCGCCCAGCCACTGCGGCTCGATAGCAGGCGCCTGAACTCCGACCTGGCGAGCCACCTCGCCATGATCCATGAGGTGCGACGGCGGGCCGAGGCTTTCGACGTCATCCACTTCCACGTCGACCTGATCCACTTTCCCTTCTTCGAGGGCATGCCGGAACGCACTCTCACGACGCTGCATGGCCGGCTCGACATCGATGACCTGCGCGACGTCTATGCGCGCTGGCCTTCGTACCCGCTGGTGTCCATTTCCCGCAGCCAGCGTGCCCCACTGCCGGAGGCCAACTGGTACGCCACGGTGCAGCACGGTATGCTGCCCGACCAATACCGGTTCAGCCCGCAGGCACAGGACGGCTACCTCGCCTTCCTCGGGCGGATCTCGCCGGAGAAGCGGCCCGATCGGGCGATCGAGATCGCGAAGGCCGCCGGCGTGCCGCTGAAGATCGCGGCCAAGGTGGACGCTGCCGACCGCGTCTACTTCGACACCTGCATCCGGCCAATGCTGGATCATCCGCTGATCGAGTTCGTGGGCGAGATCGGCGACGCTCAGAAGAGTGCCTTTCTGGGTGGCGCGCGAGCCCTGCTGTTTCCGATCGACTGGCCCGAGCCCTTCGGCCTCGTCATGATCGAGGCGATGGCATGCGGCACACCGGTCATCGCCTGGCGCTGCGGTTCCGTTCCGGAGGTCGTGCAGCACGGCATCTCCGGCCTCATCGTCGACGACATCGCCGGGGCCGTGAAGGCGGTGCATGGCATCACCGGCCTGTCGCGTGCGCGCGTACGCCGGGCGTTCGACGAGCGCTTCACGGCGCAAGCGATGGCCAAGCGCTATGCCCGGCTCTACTGGCAACTGGTGCATGCCCGCCGTCTGCGCGAGAGCGAAGTGGCATGACCTCGCCTCATTCCGAGGGTGCGCAACCCGCTCGATCCACCACGGCAGACACCTCGGTGCCGCGCACGCCCGATCACCTGTTCGTTCTCAAGGACGGCGACAGCTTTGCGGTGGCCGACACCTATGGCGACATCGCGGGCTCGGGCGATGGCTTCTTCCAGGACGATACGCGGCTGCTGTCGTGCTTTCACCTCCTGCTGGAGGGCGAACGACCGACCCTGCTGTCCAGCGACGTGAGCCGTGACAACGTCTTCTTTACCGCGCACCTCACCAATCGGCCACTGCCTCCTCTGGGAGGCGACTCATTGCCTCAAGGCGTGGTGCACATCGAGCGGCGACGCCTGCTGTGGGGCGGTCTGCTGCGCGAGCGCATCACTCTGAGCAACTACAGCACGACGGCCACGCGACTGCAGCTCGAGCTGGTCTATGGCGCCGATTTCAGCGACACCTTCGAGGTACGCGGAGAGCGCCGTCCGCAGCGGGGGGAGTTTCTTGCGCCTCGGGTGCAGGCCGCGAGCATCGAACTCAGCTACCGGGGGCTGGACGGCGTCACGCGGTGCACTCGGCTGGCTTTCTCGATCGAGCCCACCGCCATCGACGAGCGACGCTGCCACTTCGATCTCATCCTGGGCGGCCGGGAGGATATCGCGCTGTACGTGGACATCGGCCCTGCTGCGTCGGCCCCAGCGCGTGCGCAGTTCCGGGCTGCGGGTGCGGCAGCCAGGCGCAGCATGCGCACCCGCCAGCGCAGCGGCGCGCGGATACGGACTTCGTCGCGGCAGTTCCAGGCCTGGTTGGACCGCTCGGGCGCCGACCTCGCGCTGCTGACCACGGCATTGCCGACGGGTCCGTACCCCTACGCGGGCATACCCTGGTTCTCCACCCCCTTCGGTCGTGACGCGATCATTACCGCGCTGCAGACGCTGTGGCTCAAGCCATCGCTGGCGCGTGGCGTGCTGGCGTACCTCGCCAGCCACCAGGCACATGAGACCTCGACATTCCACGATGCAGAGCCCGGCAAGATCATGCACGAGCTGCGCAAAGGGGAAATGACCGCCATGGGCGAGCTGCCCTTCGGTCGCTACTACGGCGGCGTGGACACGACGCCCCTGTTCGTCATGCTGGCCGCGGCCTATGCACGGCGCAGCGCCGACCGTTCGTTCATCGCGGGGCTGTGGCCCGCGTTGGTGGCGGCGACGGACTGGATTCAGCGCAACGCCTACCGTCACGACGGCTTCCTGTCCTATGCGCGTGCCCAGGCGTCCGGCTTGGCCAACCAAGGCTGGAAGGACAGCCACGACGCGATCTTCCACGAAGACGGGCGCACACCAGAGGGCCCTATCGCCCTGGTCGAAGTCCAAGGCTATGCGGTCGCTGCGCTTCGAGGCATGGCGCTGCTGGCGAAGTGGCTCGGCAACGATGCAGAAGCCGCACCCTACGCGGAAGCCGCCGAAGCCTGGGCCGAACGGGTGGAATCGCGCTTCTGGCAGGAGGACATGCAGTTCTACGCACTCGCGCTGGATGGAGCCGGTGCGCCCTGCCGCGTCTATGCCTCCAACGCCGGCCACCTGCTGTACACCGGGCTGCCCAGCGAGGCGCGCGGGCGCGCCGTGGCACGCCGACTGCTGGCGTCCGGGCTCGAATCGGGCTGGGGGTTGCGCACGCTGTCATCCAAGGCCATCCGCTACAACCCCATGTCGTACCACAACGGTTCGGTTTGGCCGCATGACGTGGCCCTGTGTGCTGCCGGCATGGCTCGCTACGGCGAGCGAGACAGCACCGCGCGGCTAACGGGTGAGATGTTCGAATGCGCCAGCCAGGTTGGCATGCGCCTGCCCGAGTTGTTCTGTGGGTTTGAAAAGGCGCATGGCGAGGCGCCCGTGTCCTATCCGGTGGCTTGCCTGCCGCAGGCCTGGGCCGCCGGCTCGGTGTTCATGCTCCTGCAAGGTTGCCTGGGCATCGACATCGATGCCATGCACGGCCGCATCGTGGTGGCTCAACCGGTGCTTCCCAGCGAGATCGATGAGCTCGTGCTGCGTGATTTGCGGTTGCCCCAGGGAACGGCGGACTTGCGCCTGCATCGCAGGGGCGGCGCGATGCAGGCGCTGGCCTCACGACGATCAGGGGCAGACAGCCTGCAGATCGATCTTCGCCTGTGACGCACGCTGGCTGCCACGGCGCGAGCCAATTGCAGCGGCATGCAAGAAAGAAGTCATGTGCGCCCACAGGAACCTGCTTTCGCAAGCTGCAGGAGGACCTCAGCGGCTTTTCAGGTGTGACACGGCGAGTTCCAGGCCCAGATCGAAGGCGTCTTGCAGCCCATGGGCCCGATGGGTTGTCGGACAACCCGTCAAGCGATCGGCACGCCCCTGGTTGTCGTGAAGGCGCACGTGGAACAACCACTCGTCCGTGTCGATGCTGTAACCGGCGACGACTTCAATGCGGACACCCTGGTATGTGCCCTGAATGACATGGCGCGGTCCGGTTTCAACCTGTACGAGATTTTCTATTTCTTCCATCGCCGATCCGTTTGCGAAAGCTTGACTTCATACATGATGGACCTGCAAGGACACCAACGCAACGGCACTGGCACCGTGACTACAGCCTATGGACAGAGTGCAGGGACTTTCGCGCCTTGCCCGACTGCAGAGTCCACCGCAGCGGGACGGATCGCACCACATCCCACATCGACGCAGCCCGAATTCTCTGACGCCATCAGAGTTGAGAGCGCAAAATGATTCGCACACAAGTACGAAAGATCGAAATCATCCACTGCTGGTTGATAAAGATCCTATGAAGGGCATGTGGCAAGGCGAGACAAGCCCCATCGCTGACTCCGCGCAAGCAAGCCTCCCGGTCAGGACGGCCGCGTTCTCGGCAACCTCGGAACGGACCCCCGCTTTGAATCGAGACATACAAGCCGATGCGCGTCGCGAGGCGTCGTTGAAGAACACGCTGGATGCCGATACCTGGGGGCCTGCGTGAAGCAGATGAGCTGCTCGGATCGCGGCAATCGCGTGTTCTTCGAGAACCTTCGCTGCGAAGTCTGCAGCTCGTCCCTCGGCTACGCAACGGATGCGCAGCGCATGCTTGCCTTCGAGGTCTCGCACGAGGGTTCACGGCGCCGCCTGGGCTCAGAAGGCTCCGCATGCAGGCCGTGCGCCAATCGCGAGGCGAATGGGTGCAACTGGATGGTGCCCTCTCTCACCGACCATGGCCTTTGTCTGTCGTGCCGAACGACCCACACGATCCCTGCGCTGGCCAAGTCGGAAAACCACGGCTACTGGGCAGCGCTCGAACAGGCCAAGCGCCGTCTCTTCTACACGCGCATCGAACTTGGACTGCCGACACCCAACTAGCGCGAAGACCCTGTCAATGGCTTGTTGTTCGAGTTTCTCGAGCAGATGAACTCGCAGCAGCGGGTACTCATCGGGCATGACGAAGGCATCATCACGCTCGACATTGCCGACGCGGACGATGCCTGCCGCGAGCACATCCGCCTTTCGATGCACGAGCCCAGCCGTACGCTGCTGGGTCACATTCGCCACGAGATTGGCCACTACTACTGGGATCGGCTGGTGCGCGACACGCCGTGGGTTACGGAGTACCGATCGTTCTTCGGAGACGAACGCGCGGACTACGACTCGGCACTGAACACCCACTATGCATGGCCAGACCGCGACTGGCCTCAACACTTCATCGGCGCCTATGCGAGCTCGCATCCGTGGGAAGACTCGGCCGAAACCTGGGGCCATTACTTGCACCTGGTGGATGGCTTGGAAACAGCCGCCTCCCGGGGTGCTCACCTGGAATTGCCCTCACCGTCCGGTCCAGCCTTGAAGGTGCGCCCGCTCGACCTGGATGCCGAATCGATCCATGAGCTCATCATCCTGCAATGGTTGCCCGTCTCACGGTTCATCAACGCGATGGACCGCAGCCTCGGCGCGCACGCCAGCTATCCGTTCGTCGATGTTCCGCCGGTGATCGAGAAGCTCGACTTCATCCACCGCGTGGCACGCGCCGGAAGCGCGGGTCGCATGCCAATGAATTTCCTACCGCGCTGCTGAGCGTCGCCTGTCCTCTGTGACACCAGATCGCGGAGGGGAAAGCCCTCGGCCTGCGTCCTTGTGCAAGCTGCATTCAAAGTCAGGCGATGCCCTCGCCCACGGGGCTATCCAACCGCTGCGCCCTCTTGCCCCGTACGGGCTTTGAACGCCGTGCAGACTTCCTCCAGTGCAGCTCGAACCAACTTGAACGCGAGTTCCAGATCCCCTTTCTCCTCCGCAGAAAGGCTTGGGCCAGCATCCAAGGCGCGCGCCAGCCGCTCAGAGGCAACCTCCCACTTCAGCTTGGCGAAGAGCATCTTCGTTCCGGACGAAGACCTTCCGTCGCCACTATTCGACAGGTTATCGCTGGCTCGCATGCGCGCATCCACTGCAGGCAACTTCTCGCCACCCGACTCGTATTCGGCGCTCCAGGCTTTCAGGCGACGTTCGAATTCCTTCTCCGCCGTTGCTTGATCCTTGAGACTGCGCGATAGCACCATGCGGCACGCGAATATTCCGTTCCTGAAGAAAAAGGCGTGGTAGCGCAATCCTCCTTTCGTAGACACGGCATCTACCGATGTCGTCCACTGCGCCCGATCCAGCGCACGCCCGTCGCTGCAGCCGGTGAATAACACGTCTTCCAAAGGCTTGGGAGTTGCATCCATGCATCCACCTTAGCCCTGGGTTGCATGAGCCTCCGTGCGCCAGCGCACATAGTCACAAATCAACACCAGCACACCCGGTTCACAACAGTCGTGCCGAGCTTGCGACCTACTGGCCCATTGCCGGAAGAAGCGAAGCCCTGAGTCGGAGCGCCGGCAGTTTTCGCGCCAAAGAGACCTCGGAGAAGGCAATGGCCTGACACCCCGATCCTCCGTGCCGCGGTCCGCCGGGCCCTTGCCTCACGACGATGAAACGTCAGCCGCGAGAGCCGGCCGTGGCTTATCCTAAGGTGCGGTCTTTGCATGTGCGACGCGAGTACACCGAGCCCGGACCCTTGCAAGCCACAAATCCGCTAAGAGCAGTTGCCGGCGCTTGCGCCTGCATGCGTTGCGACTTCCATCTCACCCAAGCGACGCTGCACGGCGCGCGCGATCGGCTGCCCAGAAGGCGCTACAGCATGGTTATCGATGTCCATGCGCAGTGTTTCATCGAGAGTCGGCGTCTCATTGTTGGTGAGCCGTGCCTCGATCACGCACACAACAGCATCACGAAGGATCCTCGGCATACTGCGTCCGCTCAGGTAGGTGCGAAGAAGGGACTCAGCCGCGAATTGGGAAGAAGTCATGGGACCTCTATTCGGAAGCAAGTGGAATGCTGACACTACCGCCGAAAGCAAGATTGAACCGTGCGATAGCACACAGACCGAGCACCTGGGTCAAGCGATGATCTCGTTGACGGTCATCCAGCGCTGGTAGAGGTAGCTTAGGTGCCCGCCCTTCAAGGGGCGGAACCTCGATGCTGGCGGGCCGTCGCCGTCCAAGGCGCCTGCGAAAGTTCGTTCTCGAATCGAAAGCATGGCTTGGGAGCCTGACTGGACGCAGCGCGCAACTTCTTACCTCCGGTCCCGGCAAACGCCCAGAGTCAGAGAGCGACGTCGCAGCCGAATGGACCGGCAGCCAACATCGCAGCTTCACCAGGAATTCTTCCATATCCAACCACCAAGAAAAGAAGCCAGCCTCAACACCCGCAGCAGCAAAAACAGCAGGGCCAACCGTCCACAGGTCGAGCCTCATGAAGCCGACCCCATGCAACACCGCAAATCCTGACTTTCCAACGTTTTTGCTGCCCGCCGCTATCGGGCATTTCTCATGCCCGTGCCGAACACGGGCTTGTCGACGTGTCCCGTCTGCGCGGCGCAGCTGCCGTTGGACCTCACCGCATACCCGTTACGGCGAGGCGTTTTTCTCATCTCGCAAAAAGATGCAGGCGACGTTGCTGCTCGGGCCGAGCCGTTGCCCGTTCTCCCTTCGAACCTGCTCTTGAGGAACGCAGCGCTCATTGTGTGCGGCAACGCACAGACCGATCTTCTCGAGTTTTTTAACATGCCATCGTACTCAAGGGAGAAACGCCAATGACAGGTCAAGTCATCCACAGCGCGACCATCACGCTGAGGTTGCCGCTTTACACGAGCGTTGCAGAGGAAGAGTCCGCGTTGCAGGCTGCAGGCATTCCAATCGACGCGATCGGCAACGCAGCGTCCGGCTTTCTGTTCGTTCGGCACACAAGCGATCGGAGTAATCCGGCCAAGATCTTTCGCTGGTTTGCCGCCGAGGTCGGGCGTGCCCCCGCATAGGGTAAACGCAGTGAGCTTATGTTCGCTGGCGCACTGTCCCGAGCCGGGAACGTGTCTGGTCTGAGGGGACCCTTCAAGGGATTCTTCAGGAGGCATCTGCCACCGACCTTGACGCTACTCGGCGTATCGAGGTTGGCCGCATGCGATGGACCTGCCGCCGTTGTCGCCGTACCGGCTGCATCTGTCGCTGTACCTGCACCCGCAGCGCCTCCAGATGTAGCGGGCGTTCAAGGCATCGATGGAATGAAAGGCGAGACTGGCAAGCCCAGCGAGAGCACTGCTGTGACCGTCACACCTTCTTCGAAGCCCCCGGCGAAGTAAAGCGCAGCGGACTTTGCGGATGTCTGACGATTCCCTTCTGCTCGGCAGGCAAGCAATCTGGGCGAACATAAAGAAATTCTTTGCATTGAGGAAAGCGACTCGACTTCCACCGCCGAAGCAATACCGATGAAAAAAGGGGAGCTGCAATGGAGAGAGAAAGCGATAGCTTGGCAGCAAGCGAGGAAAGTCTGACGCGAAACTACTCGGGGCGTGGACAATTCGAGGCGCCGCCTCCGCAAAATGCAACTGAGTTTCAGTGGCCGCACTTTCTGGCTGGGCAACACGCCAAACCGGTACGAGTGGTGCTGGTGGCTTCGGATCCCTCGATCCGAAATGTGATCGCGCAGGAATTGCTTGACGATCGTCGCATCCAGCTCGAAAAGGCGAACACGTTGCGCGGGGGGCGATGCCTGTTGATACGACATGAACTTGACGTGTTGATAGTGGACGTTTGCCTCGTGGACGGCAGCGGCTTCGAGCTGATTACAGAGGCCAAGAAGCATCGCAGTACGCCTGAAGTCATTGCCATTTCAGCGCACCTTGACGAGGCTCAGGCCCTGCATGCGTTTGAGCTCGGAGCCTCCGGCTACCTGGTTCAATCCGCGTGGCTACAGAGCTACGCGCAGGCCGTCTTGCACGTGGTCAACGGCGGAGCTGCCGTCACTCCGACCCTGGCTCGCAGGTTGCTCGTTCACCTGAACCACTCGCGCGCCAATGGCAATCCTGTCCGGTCGCCGACTGGCCGCGCAACATTGACTGCACGAGAACTGGAGGTGTTGCAGCTTGTGGCCCTCGGGAACGGCGGCGACGCCATCGCGAAACAACTCGGGATCAGCCCCCAAACTGTCAACGTCCATATAAAGAGCATCTACCGCAAGCTGCAGGTCCACACGCGCGCGCAAGCAGTGAGTTGTGCGACGCACAGGGGCCTGCTGTAGAGCGGTTGCCAACTTGCGCAACGGCGGTCGATCGCCAGCCAGTCCTCGGGGCCGTGAAATCCTGGAGATTGTCGTTGCTGCTTTGGACAGCCTGGGGCGCGCCCTATGGCAAGCGCTCCCGCCGTACAGGGTGTGCCGGGCACTGGTTGCATCTTCAGCATCTGACTGCCGCGCCACCCTCTTAGATGATCGGCCTCCCAGCCGTTGCCTGCTGCCAAGGGACTCCCATGGACATTCAATGCTGATGCGGCTCGAACGCGTGACTCAGCCCTGGTGGCTCACGCCGTCTGCAGACTTGGCGGCGGCAAAACGCTCGATTGCCAGCGGCATGATCGAGGCGACTCGTGAAACGCAATGCGGGCTGAGAGCATTCGCGACTAAAGCAGTGCTTGTTCGCGCAATCACCCGCGAAGGCGCGTTGGCCATCGCCAGCGAAAACCCTGCTTGCGAAAGAAAACGCCATTTCCGGCCCCCTGCTTTGAGCGAAACGGGTACCGAGTTCTCGACATGCCGATGTGTGCGCTAGCGTACCAAAGAGGCCATTGCTGCCTATACTGGATGACGCTCTGCGCATGAACGCGGATCCCGATTCATTTCCAGAGCCGTCTGGAGCACGCGATGTCAGCTGCGATCGACCCGAGAAAAAACAGACTTCTGGCTTCTTTGCCCGAGGCCGAATGGCAGCGATGGCGGCCGAAACTCGAGGCGGTGGAAATGCCGTTGGGTCACGTGCTGTACGAATCGGGCATCGCGCTGAGCCACGTCTACTTTCCCACCAGCGCCATCGTCTCGTTGCTGTACGTGATGGAGAACGGCGCATCGGCCGAAATCGCCGTGGTAGGCAACGAAGGCATCGTCGGCATCTCGCTGTTCATGGGTGGCGAATCCACGCCCAGCCGCGCCGTCGTGCAAAGCGCAGGGCAGGGCTTCCGGCTGAGGGCGCAGGCCATCAAGGAAGAATTCACGCGTCCTCCCATCCTCCACCTGTTGCTGCGCTACACCCAGGCGCTGATCACGCAGATGGCACAGACGGCGGTGTGCAACCGACACCATTCTTTGGATCAACAGCTTTGCCGTTGGCTGCTGCTGAGCCTGGACAGGCTGGAGGGAAACGAGCTCGTGATGACACAGGAGCTGATCGCCAACATGCTCGGTGTACGCCGCGAAGGCGTGACCGAAGGGGCGCTCAAGCTGCAGGCGGCCGGACTGATCCGCTACGCCCGCGGGCGCATTTCGGTGCTGGATCGCCGGGGCCTAGAGCAACGCGCCTGCGAGTGTTACGCAGTGGTCAAGAAGGAATACGACCGGCTCCTGCCTGACGGCGTCGCGCCGTAGGTGCTGGGGCGGTGACGTCAGGCGTTCGCGGACACCGGTGCGCTGTGTGCGCCATCGAACGGTGAATTCCCTGCCCTTGTTGCAGACTCGTCCGGACCACGAGCACAAGGAGGGCGAGATTGACTGTCATCGAGAACCATCTGATCCGAATGCTTCCCGCAAGGGAGCGGCAGCGCATCCTGGCCATCTGCGAGCCTGTGCCCTTGATCTTGGCCGACGTGCTCTGCACGCCCGCAAAGCGCACGCGCTATGCCTATTTCCCCACGGAAGGCTTTATTTCTCTGCTGACATCGACAAGCGGCAGCCCCGAACTCGAAGTCGGCATGGTCGGGCGCGAAGGCATGCTGGGCGTGCAGATGGTGCTGGGCGTGAGCGCGACGCCCCTGCGTGCGATCGTGCAAGGGTCGGGAACGGCGTGGCGCGTCGACGCAGGAGCCTTCCGGAAGGAACTCGAACGCAGCCCGATGCTGCGGCGCGTGCTGAACCGGTATCTCTACGTGCTGATGATCCAGTTGACAACGTCGGCCGGATGTCTTCGCTTCCATCAGATCGGCCCGCGTCTGGCCCGGTGGCTGCTGATGAGCCAGGATCGCGCCCACGCCGACAGCTTTCGCATGACACATGAATTCCTTGCCTACTTGCTCGGCGTGCGTCGCGTGGGCATCACCGTGGCTGCCAACGCATTGCAGCACAGCGGGCTGATTGCGTACCACAGGGGCGATCTCACGGTGCTCGATCGCAACGGCCTGGAAATGGCGGCGTGCGGCTGCTACGAGGCGGATCGGAAGGCTTACGCCGACACACTGGACTCACGATAGCAGCCGGCGTCTCCATAGCAGATATTGCGATCGCAACGAGAGCCGTCAAAGAAGAGGTGCATGCCGCACCCGGCACTCGAGTGTTCCATCCGGAAGCACGTCTTCAAGATGTGGCGAATGACGATCGGAGAGATCGGGCGGCCGACAAGAAAACGCACTGCGGCAGGTACGTCGCCGCACCGGCGCGGTCGATCGGCTCGGGAACTCAGGCTGATCAAGACTTCGAAGCCGGGCTGAAAGCGCCGGCTTCACCGGTTCCCCGCCACTGTTGGTCGCACGCGGGCCTGCTTACCAGGCCCGCGTGACGGCGCATTCGGGCGAACCTTGACGGCGACGGACTACAAGCGGCTTCCGGCAGAGCCTTAGATTCTTCATGCGCAACACCACTGAAGGAAATCGATGGTCGACGAAGCTGACTCCGCTGCTTTCAATGACTGGTTGGCGGCGGAAGCTGCCGCCTACATGGCCATCCATCAGCTTCACCAGCACACGCAGGGCGGGCGTAAGGGCGTTCCGAGCCACCGCATCGAGCAAATTGCCAAGCTGCGCAAGGAGGCGGACCTCCGGTTCGCCAGCCTAGCGGGCGCGCCGAGCACGGCGTCGCCGCAGCCCACCACGATCGCGCCGGTGCGGCACGGGCGCAGGTCCCGCCCGGCCTTCGAGCTTCTCTCGCGGGTGCCTGTCGACCGGCCGAGGATCACCCCGGACAGCGTCTGCACCCCTGAAGGCGCGTGACTTCACACCTCTTCGTCCCGCCATCCTGCCCGTTGCTCGGGGCCCGATGAAGATCGCCACATTCAACGTCAACGGTGTCAACAGTCGCCTTGAGCGCCTGCTCGAATGGCTCGCCGAATCGAAGCCCGACGTCGCATGCCTGCAGGAACTCAAGAGTCCCGATGGCAACCTGCCCATCGATGCAGTCCACGGCGCAGGCTACGGCATCGTCGCGTTCGGGCAGCGTGCCTGGAACGGAGTCGCCATCCTCGCGCGCGGAAAAACACCGATCGACACCGGACGTGGGCTGCCGGGCATGGAAGCCGACACGCAGAGCCGCTACATCGAGGCGGTGGTTGACGGCGTGCTGATCGGCTGCCTCTACCTTCCCAACGGCAATCCGCAGCCGGGGCCGAAGTTCGACTACAAGCTGAAGTGGTTCGAGGCCTTCAACAGGCATGCGAAGAAACTCTTCGCGAGCGGCATGCCCGTCGTGCTGGCCGGTGACTACAACGTCGTGCCGACCGATGCCGACATCTATAACCCGGCCTCATGGCAAGACGACGCACTGCTGCAACCCGAAAGCCGGGCGGCGTTCGCAAAGCTTCTCAAGCAAGGCTGGACCGATGCGATCCGCACGTGCCATCCTGAGCGCGTACCGTTCACCTTCTGGACGTACTGGCGCAACCGCTATCCACGCGACGCCGGACTTCGCATCGACCATTTGCTGCTGAACGCGGAACTTGCGCCGATGCTTCGCAGTGCCGGCGTGGACCGCGACGTGCGCGGGCGCACCGGCGCGAGCGACCATGCGCCGGTGTGGATCGAACTCGACATGCCCAATGCGTAGACAAACGCGCATGCATCGGCGAGGTTCTCGGCAGCACGCGGATTCCGCGGCGCGAGCGCTGGCCAGACAGGCGAACCCGCCGCTGGACTGAAGGTCCGTCGGCGTCGCAGCGAAAGGGGCGGCGATGAGCCTGCTTACCTCCTGTACCCGAGCCGCTTCATCGCTTCAGCCAGAGGCTGGCGCTTCTTCCAATAACCCTCCCAGGGATCCACCGTCTGGAAGGAAAGGTACTCGCGCGCGGTTCGGATGTTCCATTGCGAACCGCTCTTGAGCTGTCCCAGGTCGTCCCAGGCCACCGGCATCGACACGCCCAGTCCGGGCCTCGCCCGCGCGGAGAACGCCACCGCCGTCGTCGCACCATGGCCATTGCGCAGGTAGTCGACGAAGAGCTTGCCGACACGATTGCTCGGCCCGCTCTTGGCCACAAAGCGTGTCGGGATCGTTCGTGCCAAGTGCTGGACGATCGCCTGCGAGAAGCCCTTGACGGTCTCGTAGTCGTAGCGCGGCGCCAGCGGGACGACCACATGCAGTCCCTTGCCGCCGCTGGTCTTGAGCCACGCCTGAAGGCCCAGGGCATCGAGCAGCGCGCGCACCAGCGTCGCAGCTTCTTGCACATGTTCCCAGCTCGTTCCTTCGCCGGGGTCCAGGTCGAACACCATCCTGTCGGGCCTGTCGACGTTCCTCGCAGTGGAATTCCACGTATGGAACTCGATGACGTTCATCTGCGCTGCGCCTGCCAGCGCCGGGGCGCTGCCGATCTCGAGCAGCGCCGCATGGCCGGGCCACAGGCCTTCGGGCAGTTCGGTGATGCCGGGAATGCCGATCTTCTCGCCATGCTTCTGGAAGAAGAGCTCCCCGCCAACCCCTGTGGGCCCGCGCACGAGAGAGCAGGGCCGCCCCTTCAGATGGGGCAGGATGAATTGCGCGATGGACTCGTAGTAGCGCACCAAGTCCAGCTTGGTGGCGCCAGTGGCCGCATCGATCACGCGCTCGCCATGGCTCACCTTGACGGAGGTGGCAGACGATCCACCGGCCTTCGTGCCAACCGGCGCGGCGGACGTCCCGAGCTGCCGGGGCCGCTCGCGCACGATGACCTTCGCCGGCTTGTCGTCGCGCAGTCCGATGAAGGACGCGTGCCGGATCTGATCGTCCGGCGTCCACTCGGCAAAGCTCACCTCCGCCAGCAGCCGCGGCTTCACCCAACGCTCGCTGCCAGCCTTGCGCCTGGACCAGCGGCCCGGCCTCGGGTCGCCCTTGTCGAACGGGGATGTGGCCGCGGCAAGCGGCAGCAGTCTCTGCTTGAGCTCGCTGGCCTCCTCGCTGCTCCAGCCGGTGCCTACACTCCCCACGGACACCAGCTTGCCGCGGTCATCGTGGATGCCCAGCAGGAGGCTTCCGACTTGGTCGGTGCGGTCCGTCCGGTCGGTGTAGCCGCAGATCACGAACTCCTGCCGCAGCTTGCACTTGAGCTTGAGCCAGGTTTCGCTGCGCCGGGAAACGTACAGCGCATCGGCGCGCTTGGCGATCACGCCCTCCATCTGCATCCGGCACGCGGAGCGCAGCAGCGATGCGGGATCGGCTTCGAAGTTGTCGCTGAAGCGCACGTGCTCGGTGGCTTTTTCCGCGAAGAAGTCGCGCAGCAGCTGGCGACGCTGCGACAGGGGCAGCGAGCGCAGGTCGTGCCCCTCGAAGAAGGGCACGTCGAAGACGAAGAACACGATGTGCTCAGCACCCTGTCCGCGGTCGAAGGCGTTTTGCAGCGCGTTGAAGTCTGGTGCGCCGCTGTCCCCGAGCACGACGATCTCTCCATCCAGGAAGCTCGCGTGAAGGCCCAGGCCGGCGAGCTCCTGCGCCAGCGTCGGCATGCGTGTCGACCAGTCGTGCCCACCGCGGGTGATGAGCGCGACCTTGCGCTTGTCGAACCGCGCCATCAACCGGTAGCCATCGAACTTGATCTCGAACAACCATTCGCCGCCTGCAGGGACGCCCGCGGCGAGGGTTGCCAGCTGCGGCTTGATCTCGGCGGGAAGCGCCGTCTTGCGCGCCGGCCTGGGTGGTCCTGACGCCTTCCCGGCGCGCTTCGCCGCAGGCGCATCCGTCTCGCGGCGGGTCGGCCGGAGGGGCTTGGCGATGACGCTGTCCGGCAGGGCCGTGATCACGTCGTACTCGGCATGGGCGCGCGCGAAGGCATCCTTCTTCTTGAACAGGATCCAGGGCTCCTGACGCTCGCCGCCCTTGGCGATCTTCACGAGCTCCCACAATCCTTCGAGTTTCTGGCCGTGCAGCCGGAACACCAGCTTCCCGGCGGCCAGGCCCGCGCGGGGGTCGCCCACAGGCTCCCACGTGCCGTTGTCCCAGACGATGACGGTTCCTGCGCCGTACTGTCTGGGCGGGATCGTGCCTTCAAATGAGGAATAGGAGATCGGATGGTCTTCCACATGGATGGCCATTCGCTTTTCCTTCGGGTCGAAGCTCGGCCCCTTGGGCACGGCCCAGGACACCATCACCCCGTCGAGTTCGAGCCGGAAGTCGTAGTGCAGCCGCGAAGCGGCATGCTTTTGCACCACGAAGGTCAGCGCGTGCGGGCTGGGCCGGCCACCATCGGCAGGCTCCGCGGTGACGGCGAAGTTCCGCCTGGCCTTGTACGTGGACAGCGCATCGTTCTTGGCCATCGGGCGTCCCTCTCGGGGCCGGCGTGCGTGTTCAGGCCGCCTTGCGGGTGGGGGCTGTCGCCTTCTTCGAAGCCGTCTTCGAAGCGGTCTTACGCGCGGTGCCGCCCGACTTGCCCGCCGCCCTGGCACCGCGCTTCCTCGCGGCGGGAGCGTCGGCCCTGGAAGCCTTGCCACCCTTGAGGCTGCGCTGGAGCAGCTCGGTCAGGTCGATCACGTTCGAGCTGTCCTCAGGTGCTTCTTCCTCGGGCTCGATCACGGTCTCGGTGTCCCCGGCCTTGACCTTCTTCTGAACGATCTTCATGACGGCGCTTTTGAACTCGTCCTTGAAGTCCTCCGGTTTCCATTTGCCGGACATGCTGTCGACCAGCTGCTCGGCCATCTTCATCTCCGCCGCACTCACGTTGGCGCCCTTCATGCCCGCGGCTGGCAGATCGAGGCCTTCCAGCGTCTTGACCTCGTCGCCCCATCGCAGCAGGTTCAGCACCATCGCCCTGCCGGAGGGCACCAGCACGGCCAGATGCTGCTTGGTGGCGATCACCACCTTGGCCAGGCCGACCTTACCGGTCTTCAGGAGCACCTCCCGCAACAGTGCATAGACCTTCTGGCCCTTGTTGATCGGCGCGACGTAATAGGGCCGCTCCAGATAGAGGAAGGGAAGCTCCTGCGCGTCGATGAAGCGCTGGATCTCGATCGTCTGGGTGGTGCGCGGGTAGACAGCTTCGATCTCCTCGGGCGAGATCACCACGTACTTGCCGTCTTCATACTCGAAGCCCTTGACGATGTTGTCCTTGTCGATCTCCCGACCGGTCCTCTTGTTGATCCGCTTGTAGCCGACCGGGTCCATGCTGCGCTTGTCCAGCCAGTCGAAATCGATGCCCTGCTCGATGCTCGCAGTGTGCAGACCCACCGGGATGTGGACGAGTCCGAAAGTGATGGCGCCTTTCCAGAGGGTTCTGCTGCCAGTGGCCATGTCGAGTTCCTTTTCAGCCGCGCAGGGAGATGCAGGGAAGTGAAGAAGCAAAGTGGCGTCGCAAAGCCACTTCGAAACCTCGACTTTTCCGGATCCAGCGCCCGGACCTTGTGGGACATCGGCGGTCCCGCAGGGCAGACAAGTGCCAGCGCCAACGGCATTCACTGCCCCGGCGATCACACGTCTGCCTCGCCCCCCGCAGCCAAGACATCGATCAGCGCCCGTGCTGCACGCGACGCCTGCCGGTGCGGTGCATGGATCACCGAGAACGGCCGGGATCGCCCGCGCGTCTGCGATAGCACCTCGACGGCACGACCCTGGCCGATCAGGTCGAGCGCGATGAAGTCATAGGTCTGACAGATCCCGAACCCGTTCAGGGCGAGCGAGACCACACCCAGGACATCGTCGGAAACCTGCAGGCCCCCTTGCGGCGTCCAGTCCAAGTCACGCCCCTCATCGCGCAGGATCCAGGGCGATACGCGGCCGGTGCTCGGCATCACGAACGGCAGGCAGGCATGCGCCGCCAGTTCGCCGATGCTGCGCGGTGCCCCCGCACGCGCAATGTAGGCCGGTGCGGCGAGCAGGCACATCGGCGCATCCTCGAGCTTGCGCGCTACCAGCCCGCTGTCGGGCAACTGGCCCATGCGGATCGCAAGGTCGTAGCCTTCGGCCACCAGGTCCACGTTCCGGTTGGTGATGTTCAGCTCGACGCGCAGTTGCGGATGCCGGGCGGCGAAGCGCCGCAACAGCACCGGCAGCCGGTGATGGGCGTAGGTGGTGGGTGCGCTCAGACGCACGCTGCCCGTGAGTTCGCTGCCATGCCCCTGCATCGCGCGTTCGGCGTCGTCGATCAGGGCGAAGGCCGCGCGCGACTGCTCCAGGTAGTGCCGCCCTTCGTCGGTGAGGCTCAGGCGGCGGGTCGTACGGCGCAGCAATTGCACACCCAGGCGAGTCTCCAGCCGCGTGATCGCCCGGCTGAGCACCGATGGCGTGGTCGCCAGGGCCACGGCAGCAGACGTCATGGAGCCTTTGTCGACCACCGTCACGAAGGTCTCGACATCGCCCAGGTGATCGAATTTTCGGCTCATCTTGCCTCCTGAAGAACAAGTCATTTCCCTGCAGGGCAGTTTATCGCCGTCATAGCCACTAATACATTCGATTCCACGGGCACCAGGCCCCTTCCCTCACTTCTTTCCAGGAGCACACGATGATTTCCACCGCCCCCTCCAAGCCGTTCGTCGAGCCGATTCGTCCCGTTCTGATGGTGCTGACCAGCCATGGCATCAAGGGCGCGACCGGCGAAGCGACCGGCTTCTACCTCGGCGAACTGACCCATCCGCTGGCCGAATTCGAAGCGGCAGGCATCCCTTTCGAGCTGGCGTCCATCCAGGGTGGCGAGCCGCCTGTCGACGGACTGGACCTCGATGACGCGGTCAATGCGCGCTACTGGCGCGACGACGCGTTTCGCGAGGCCCTTCGCCACACGCTTCGCCTGGGCGAGGTTGACCCTGCGAGGTACAGCGCGATCTTTTTCGCGGGCGGTCACGGCGCGATGTGGGACTTTCCGACGAACGACGACGTGTCCCGCGTCACACGCGAAATTTATGAGTCGGGCGGCGTGGTCGGCGCGGTGTGTCACGGTCCTGCGGCACTGGTGAACGTGACGCTCGGCAACGGTGCCTACCTGGTCGCTGGCAAGAACCTCAGCGCCTTCACCGACGACGAAGAGCGTGCGGTCAAGCTCGACGAGGTCGTGCCGTTCATGCTCGCCTCCACGCTCGTCCTGCGCGGGGCGTATCACCATCCGGCCCCGGACTGGACGGCCAAGGTCGTCGTCGATGGCCGGCTGGTCACCGGCCAGAACCCGCAATCCGCCGCGGGCGTCGGGGCCGCGATGCGCGACCTGCTGCTGCACCCGCTGGCCTAGTCGCGCAACGGCGCCAACACCTCCATCCCCGCGCTCCACATCACACCCAAGGTTTCTTCGTGCTCCATCGTTCCTTCCTGACCGCCGCGTTCGCGCTGGCGGCACTCCTCGCTCTTTCGCAAACTGCCAGTGCCGCCAGCGGCCCCAGACTCGAACGCTGGCGCAGCTATGCCGGGCTGAGCTGGCAGCCCTCCAGCGACAGTGCGAACCCCGCGCCATTTGCCGGATCGGTCGACGCGCCGATCGCGGGTCTGCATTTCGATGCCAACGGCACCGCGTACGTGAGCACCCCGCGCCTCATCTCGGCCGGCGCGCCGGCAACCCTCAGCAAGCTGGACACGCGCGCGCGAACAGGTCCCGCGCGGCTGACGGCGTTCCCTTCGGTGCAAGCCAACGCGATCGACGGCGACCCGCAACAGAGCCTGCGCAACGTACTCGGCTTCCACGTCGACCGAAGGAACGGCTGGTTGTGGGCCGTCGACATGGGCTTCATCGCCGGTGAACCCGAGGCACCGGAAGGCGCCCAGAAAGTGCTCGTGATCGATCTCGCGTCCGGCCGTACCGTCAAGCGAATCCCACTGGACGGTGTTGCCGACCGCAGGGGCAGCTTCCTGAACGACATCGCAGTCGACGAGCGACGCCGCGTGGCCTACATCTCCGACAGCGGCATGCGCAGCGCCCCACACAACATGGTGGGACTGATCGTGATCGACCTGGCTTCCAACCGGGCGCGACGCGTGCTCGACAAGCACCCGACCCTGCAGGTCGAGCCCGGCGTGAAGGTCTTTTCTCATGGCAGCGAGGTCTGGCCAGGCAACCCGCTTCTGCTTGGCATCAACGGCATCGCGCTGTCACCCGATGGCCGCACGCTGTACTGGACCGTGACCACAGGGACTCGTGCCCACGCGATCCCCACCGCGGTCCTGCGCAAGACCGATGCCACCGAGGCGCAGCTTGCCGCGTCGATCCGCGATCTTGGCGCCGTGGGCGGCAACACGGACGGGATCGTCGTCGATGCGCAGGGCGACCTCTACATCACCGATGTCACACGCAACGGGATCATGAGGTACAGCCCTCGTTCGAAGGCGATGTCGCTGATGGCGGCCGACGAACGCGTCCGATGGCCGGACACCCTGTCCACGCTGCCCGGCGGTGATCTGGTTTTCACTTCGAGTGCCTTGAACGAGCACTTCGCGGGCTCGGTCAAGGGCGGCGAGGAGCGCTACGACCTCTGGCGCCTGCCGGTCGCCGGCAGGAACGCGAAGGCGCGCTGAGCGCACGGTGTCCGCGCGCCAAGAGGAACCCTCGCGACGGCCCGCGGCGGCAGGCAGGAAGCGTCATCTCCAATGCGCCGCACCCTCCGCGCCGGGGACGCCACCACTCTGCTGGTTCAGCCACGCCCGGCCGCGCGCATAGAGCGCCTCGACCTCCGCCCCCTGCAGCTGCGGCATGTCGCGCTTCACGGCATAGCCGATCTGGGTCTGCACATAGGCCAGGTGACGATAGCCTGCGGGAAAGGCAGCCAGGCGGTCGGTGTCGAGTTGCAGCGGCACGGCGGGATCGACGGGGTCGATGCGGTCTTTCTCGTAGATGGGCTGGCGAACGACCAGGCCCCAGCGGCCATCGCGCTTCTCAAGGAAATCGTAGAAGCGCCCCGTGCACACCACGTCGCAGAGCACGCCCTGAACCTCCGCGCGCTGCGAGATCGTCATCTTGGTCTGCGCAATGGCGCGCTCGCCCGCCAGATCGATCGACGTGCCGCCGAGGAAATGCAGGATGCTCACTCCCTTGGCCATGCCCTCCTGGGTGACCCGGATGAATTCGCGCGCGGGCCCCTGGAACCAGGTCGCGTGCATGAAGCCGTCGTCGTGCCACACGGTGGCGAAGCGCTTCCAGTCGCCGGCATCGCGCCATACGGCCCAGTTCTCGATGAGCTCGCGGATCGCGAGCTTGTCGCTCCAAGCATCGGTCATGTCCATGTTCCTGTTCGATTCCCAAAAAACTCAACGTGACGGCAGCGAGCCGGTCTTGCCGGTGCGCAGGCGATAGACCTTGCCTGCGCCGACGGTGGCCACATACAGCGTGCCCGCTTCCGGCCCCCGCCCGAATCCCAGGTTGACCGGGCTTTCGTTGTGGGGCAGCGCAAGGCGCGCAGCCAGCACACCGCCCGGCGTCATCACATAGATGCCGGGTCCCGACGCGGCGCCGGGCAGCGCGAGGTACACGTTGCCTTCGCTGTCGGTGGCCATTCCGTCGACACAGCCTGACTTCTGAAGATCGAGCAACACGCGCGGCGCCTCCGGCCGGCCAGCCTCATCGAGCGGATACGCGACGAGGCCGCCCGCGCCGGTCCGGTCGAGCGCCGCCTGCCCCTGCTCGCCGAGCGCATTCGTACCGGGGTCGCACAAGCCCACGTAGAGGGTGCGCTGGTCGGGCGAGAGCTCGATGCCGTTCATCTTCGAGTTGTCGCCCAGGATGCGCGTGAGCGGCCACAGCCCCTTGGCGCCGGGCCCGGGCGGGTCGATCCTGTAGACGGCGTTGATGCGCTGCTCGATCGTTTCGGGGCCGAAGAGGCGAAGGTCCGAGAAATAAATGCGGCCCGCGCGATCGATCGCCACGTCATTGGGTGCGTTGAACTGGCGGTTCTCGTGGAAGTAGGCAACCACGCGGTAGGCGCCGGTGCGCAGGTCGGTGATGGAGACGCGGCGCCCGCCGTAGTCAGCCCCCTCGGCGGTGACCATCCGGTCCTGTACGTCGATGGCCAGGCCGGCGGCCATGTTGCTGGGCTCGCGGAAGATGCGCGGCCTGCCGCCGGGCGGCACGACCCAGATGCGGCCACCCTGCACGCCGCCCGCGTCCGAGCAGCCGACCGAACGCGTGATCTCGGTGAAGTACACGCTGCCATCCGAGGCGCTCGCGATGCCTTCCATCACACCGCAGCCTCCCGAATGAACGAGCTCGAAGCTCGGTGCGGGGAAGAACTCCTGCTGCCGCGCTGGTGTCGGCACTTCAGCGTGGCTTTGCAGGACGCACAGCAGCGTCGCAAGGATCATCGGCAGTCGCATGGCTCGGTCTCTCCTTTCGATCGTCAGGCGTGACGCTGCAGAAACGGCAGCACGTGCGCCAGCACCTCGTCGGGTGCTTCCTCCGCCATCAGGTGGCCGCAGTCGATGGCCGCGCCCTCCACGTGGTCGGCCCACTGGCGCCAGATCTCGACGGGGTCGGGCCGCGCGGTGTTGGATGCGCTCCACAGCACCTGCATCGGACAGGCGATGCGGCGGCCGGCGGCGAGGTCCTCGTTGTCGTGCCGAAGATCGATCGACCCGGCAGCCCGGTAGTCCTCGATCATCGCGTGGCGCACCGAGGGCTTGGCGAACGCACGGTGGTATTCGGCGAGCGCCTGCGGCGTGACCGCGTCGAACCTGAGCACCGCGCTGCGCAGCGACCAGTCGAGAAAGTACGCGGGATCCGCGTCGAGCAGGCGCTCGGGCAAGTCGAACGGCTGCGCGAACAGATACCAGTGGAACGCCTTGAGCCCGAAGTCCATGTTCGCGCGGCGCCACATCGCTTCTGTCGGAACCACCGTGAGCGAGGTGAAGGCACTGACCACGCCGGGCTGGTCGAGGCACAGCCGGTAGGCCACGCGCGCGCCGCGGTCGTGGCCGACGATGGCGAAGCGATCGAAGCCCAGCGACTTCATGAGCCGGACCTGGTCGCCGCCCAGGGTGCGCTTGCAGTGATGGATATGCAACGGATCGCCGCCGGGTCCGGTGCTGTCGCCGTAGCCGCGCAGGTCGGGCGCGACCACAGTGAAATGCCGGGCGAGCGCGGGCGCGACGCGGTGCCACGCCACATGCGTCTGCGGATAGCCGTGCAGCAGCAGCAAGGGCGGGCCGCTGCCGCCGACCTCGGCGTGGATCGTGGCATTGCCAAGCTCGGCGCGATGGACCTTGAAGCCGGGGAAGAACGGCGTGCTCATGGCTGCACCTCGCCGAAGAAGAAGTCGGCCATCGCCTCGAGCTGCTCGTTCATCATGTGCCGGCCGTGGACGATGCGCGCGCCGCGCGCCTGCGCCTCCAGGAGCAAAGGTGTGGTGGCGGGCTCCATGATGACCTCCGCGACCGTCTGCCCGGCCTGGATCGCCGAGAGCGCGAACGGCCATGCATCGCCCGGCTTCATGCCCATGGGCGTCGCGTTGACGACGAGCTCGCGAGGGCTCGCGGCATCCCAATGGCCCGCTGCATGTCCGAGCGCGCGCAGACGCTCGACCAGTTCCGCGCACTTCGCCGCATCGACGTCGTGCACGTCGATCGACGCCGCACCCGCCGCTGCCAGGGCCAGCCCGATCGCGCTGCCCGCGCCTCCCGCACCGGCCATGCCCACGCTGCGCCCCTTCACGTCGAAGCCGTTGCGCGAGAGCCCTGCAACGAACCCCGCACCATCGAGCAGGTCACCCTGCCAGCCATCGCTGGTGCGGCGAAGGACGTTCACGGCCTGAGCCTGCCTTGCCGACGGCATCAGCTCGATCGACAGTCCGGCCACGCGCTGCTTGTGCGGCACCGTGACAACGATGCCCGCGACGTTGCGCACCGCATGCAGCGCGCCCAGCAACGCCGCCACGTCGTCGCCGTGCACATGCAGCGGCACCAGCACCGCGTTGATGCCCCGCGCCTGAAGCAAGCGCGTCAATGGCAGCGGCGCCTTCACCTGTGCGATGGGGTCGCCGATGATGCCCAGGACGGTCGTTCGGCCGTCCAGTCGCAGTACGTCGAGGGTGTCATTCGTGGTCATGGTCATTTGCTTTCAGGAAATCCCGGGTGGCACGGTACGCTGCAGCGGCGCGCGCCTGCACGTCCAGCGTGGCCATGCGGATGGCGCTCGGCGCCTCGATCGAGAGGATGGCGTCGTCGTTCAATTGCGCCAGCAGGCGATGCACGGGCAACTCGCCCTCTCCGGGGAACAGGCGGTGCGCACGGCCCTCCTCGGCGGGCGACAGGCCCGGGTGGCGACGCGCGAGCGCATCGTTGACCTGCATGAAATCGCGGTCGACGTGCGGGCCGGCCATCTCGTCGGGCGCGCTGCCCGCGCGAAAGAAATGCAGCGCGTCGACGAGCACGCGAACCGCAGGTGAGCCCGAGGCGACGGCGAGTTCACGCGCGACGTGCAGAGAGCGTGCCGCCGTGTAGATCATGAACTCGAGTCCCAGCACGAGGCCGTGCGACTGCGCACGGGCCGCCAGTGCCCCGATGTTGTCCGCCGCGCGCACCAGGTCCGGATCGTCCACGTTGACCATGAGCCTGCGCGCGCCCAGCCGCTGGGCCGAGGCGAGCACGCCCGACAGCGCCTGCACGTCGAATCCCGGCCTGATCCGCACGATCTCGATGTCGTGCACCGTCATGCCCAGGTCGCGCACGCGTGCGAGCGTCTCGCGCAGCATCGGCCCGCCCTCCTCCATCGGGAACGGTGCTTCGCCGGGTCGCGCCGGCTGAAGGCGGATGCCGACCCCGCGCAAGCCCGCCGCATGCGCGGCCTCGACCAGCAAGGGCGGCGGCGCATCGAGCATGCCCAGATGCGCGAGCGAGAGACGGAACTTCATGCTGTCACCGGCACGCTGGCCTCTCGCAGCGGCACACCCTGTGCGCGCAGCAGGGACTGCAGCCGCGCCACATCCACGTCGCGCGGCAGCACGCCGCTGTCGACCGCCAGCGCCGCCGCCGTACCGGCCGCCTGGCCCGTGAGCCAGCACTGGGGGATCTCGCGCAGGAAGCCATGGGAGTTGGTGTCGCAGGCGATGTGCTTGCCGGCCGCGAGCACGCCGTCGAGCGACGCGGGTACCAGCGCACCGTAGGGCACCGAGATCGAGGGAAAGCGCGGCGACGGGCTCGGGCTGATGCCGATCTCGTCGGGCTCCACCGCGCCCGCGTCCCACGCGCTGCGCAGCACGCGCTTCACGCCGATCAGGCGCCGCCCGTGGCGGGTGCCGATCTGCGGAGCCATCAGCATGACCCACGCCTTCTCGAAGCCCGGGGCGTGCGCCCGATAGAAAGCCAGGTGCTCGCTCATACTCTGGCGCGACTCCCATTCGACCTGCGTCATCTCGTCCACGTCGAGCGCGCTGTATCCCGCCTTGCGCGGCCCGAGGAAGGTTGCGACATCGGGGCGCCAAGACACGATCGGCTTCTCGAAGCTGCCCAGCGCCTCGCGCCCTCGCGCCATGAAGGCCGAGAAGGCCTCCGGTTCGCCTGCCCTGAAGTCGAGCCAGCGCTGCATGTCCACCCCTGCGAAAAGCCACGAGGTATTGATGCAATGGTGGATGTCGTGCGCGTCGATGTCGGAATCGAAGGCCGCGCCCGCCGCCGCGTAGAGATCCCCCTCGCCGGTGGTATCCACCACCACGTTCGCCAGGATCGCGCGGCGGCCCTGCTTGCTCTCGAAGATCGCGCCCTTCACGCGACCCATCTCCTGGATCGGCGCGGCCATCCAGGCATGCAGGATCAGGTCGACGCCCGCCTCGCGGACCATCTGGTGATACACGCCCTTGAGCATCTCCGGGTCGATGGTCGGTGAATGCGTGACCACGCCGTGGAAGGCGGCCGTGCGCAGACCCCAATAGGCGGCGGCGTCGGGGTCCTGCGAGCCCCATTCGTCGCGCGGCGGGCCGGCCACGGCCTCGGCGCCCATGCGCGCCATGAACTCCGCGGCGAGTCCCTGGATGACATGCTGGCCCTGCCAGTCGCTCATGCGGTCGATCCAGATCACAAGGCCCCCCGTCGAAAGGCCGCCCAGGTGGTTGTAGCGCTCCAGCAGCACCACACGCGCACCGTTGCGCGCGGCCGCCACGGCGGCGGCCACACCAGACGGCCCGCCGCCCAGGACGAGCACGTCGCACTCCGTGTGCACGGGCACTTCACGCGCGGGCTCGGTGACGTGGCCGCCAGGTACGCGCTGCCGGCGCTGGCTCTGCCGGGCATTGACGTCGGAGCGAAAGAAATAGCGTTCTTCGGAGGTGAGGGTTCCCATCGCGGGCTTTCGAGAAAAAGGAAGGTAGGAGTGAACGAATGAATGAATGGGTTCAGGCGGCGAGCTCACTCAGCAGCATGTCGCTCAGCGGCCCCGGCGCGGTGACCATCGCGTCGTGGCCCGTGGCGAGCGTGCGCATGCGCCATCCCGCATCCGCGCGCACGCGCGCCTTGGTGGGCTCCAGCGTCGCGATCGGGTCGACAGTGCATTCGATGTAGGTCTTCGGCAAACCGTTGCCCACCGGCGCCCTCAGCTGCAGCGGCTGCAGGTAGGTGCCCACGGGCTGCGGCGTCATGCGTCGCTGCACCCAGGCTGCATCGGCAGGGTCTTTCACACCGAAGGCGGACGGCGGCAACGCGGGAGCGGCGCCCACGCCTGCACCGGTTTCGCGGATCGTCTTCAGGCGCTGCTGCACCACGGCATCGGGGAAGTCCGAGAACAGGCTCTTGCCGGAATCCAGCAGCAGCGCATCCAGGAACACGAGTTGACGCAGCCTGTCGCGGGCGCGGTCCGCCACGCCCGAGATCACGATCCCCCCATAGCTGTGGCCCACGAGCACGACGTTCTGCAGCTCCTCGCACTCGAGCAGATTGACGACATCGGCGATGTGCGTGTCGAGGTTGACCTGCGGCGACAGCAGATGCCGCCGCTCGCCGAGGCCCGTGAGCGTGGGCGCATGGACGGCGTGTCCCGCCGCGCGCAGCCGTGCCGCCACGCGCGACCAGCACCAGCCGCCATGCCAGGCACCGTGCACGAGTACGAAGGCCGGCCTGGACGCAGGATCGGCAGCGTTCTCGGTCGCCCGCACGGGCGGCACGAGCGCAGCGGCGGCGCCGGCCAGGCTGGTGGTGAAGAGCTGCCTGCGTTGCATCGCCCGCCTCCTATTCGGCGCGCGCGCCGGTCAGGCGGATCACGCCGCCCCACATCGCCGTGTCCTCGGCGATCTTGTGTGCGAGGATGCCGGGCGCGCTGCCGGCCGCGAGCCAGCCCTGTTCGAGCAGACGCTGCTTCACCTCGCTCGTCTGCAGGATGCGCGCGATCTCCTGCGAGAGCCTTTCGGCCACGGGTGCGGGCAGGCTCGCCGGACCGAAGACCGCGTTCCACGAGGCGACGTCGAAGCCTTGCCTGTCGAGCGCCGACTGGATCGGCGGCACGTCGCCCGAGCCGGGGAACGCCGCAGCCGTGCTGACGCCATACAGGCGCAACCGCCCGTTCTTCGCCTGCGGCACGGCGATCGACGGGATCATGAACGACAGGTCGATCTGCTTGCCCATCAGCGCCGTCGCCACCTGCGGAAAGCCAGGAAACGGCACGTGCACGGCGCGGATGCCCGTGTGCGTCTTCAGCAGTTCCATCGCAAGGTGCGAGCCCGAGCCCGGCCCGATGGAGCCGTAGCTGAGCTTGTCGCCCTGCGCCTTGGCGAACTCGAGGAAGCCGCGCAGGTCGGTGGCCGGCATCGCCATGCTTCCGGCCAGCACGAAGGGGCTGGTGGCCACGAGCGAGATGGGACGCAGGTCGCGCGCCACGTCATAGGGTGTGGAGGGCGTGAGCGCCTTGGCCGTGGTCAGCGGGCCGTTGCCCGTGAGGCCGATGGTGTAGCCGTCGGTGGCCCGCGCCACGGACGCCACGCCGATGCTGCCCGCCGCGCCGACCTTGTTGTCGACGATGACCGGCTGCCCCAGCGCTTGGCCGAGCGGTTCGGCCACGGCGCGCGCCAGCATGTCCGGCGACGAGCCCGGCGGAAAGCCCACGATCAGGCGCAGCGGCTTTTGCGGCCAGTTGCCCGCTGCAGCGCTCGCGGCTGCAGGCGTGAGCGAGGCCGGGAGGACCGAGGCGGCGAGCGTGCCGCACAGCAGGCGGCGCCGGTGCGAGGAAAAGTCGGGATCGGTGTGCATGGCTGTCTCCGTCGCTTGTTGTTTGATGCATTCTTGGGCCGCCATGCAGCGTGCAACGTGATACTTTATGATCCCTCGCATCACGTTTCGTGACGCCTTTCCCGGGAGTCCTGTGCCCGCATCCATCCCGCCGCGCGCTCCGCGCAGCCATACCGTCGACATCGATCTGCTGCGCGTGCTCGACACCGTGCTGCGCGTGGGCAGCTTCACCACGGCGGCCAAGGCGCTGTCGCGTACGCAGTCGGCGGTGAGCATGCAGCTCAAGCGGCTCGAAGAGCATCTGGGCGTGCAGCTCGTGGAGCGCGGCACGCGCAAGCTCGCCGCGACGCTGGAGGGCCAGCAGCTGCTGCCGCTCGCGCGCCAGATGCTCAGCCTCAACGATCAGCTCTTCCATGACATCGACGCGCAGGAGGTCTCGGGCAGCATCCGCATCGGCGCCATCGAGCACTACGCCACGCGCGTTCTGCCTGCACTCATCGCAGAGTTCTGCAAGCTGCATCCGCGCATCCACGTCGAGCTGCAGCACGGCGTTTCGTCGCTGATGCACAGGGAACTCGGCGCACGCTACGACCTCGTGATCGGCATCGGACCGGTGGGTTCGGGCGAGGGCCTGCGGCTGTCGAAGTCGCGCGTGGTGTGGGCCTCGACCGCGGGTTCGGCCACGCACCTGCAGCGTCCGCTGCCGCTGGCGCTGAACCCCGAGGGAGCGATGCTGCGCGACTGGGCCACGCACGCGCTCGACCAGGCGGGCATTCCATGGCGCATCGCCTACACGAGCACCACCGTCACGGGACTGGAGGCCGCCGTGCGCGCGGGGATCGCGATCGGCGTCTTCCGGGAAGCGACGATCTCCCAGCGGCTCAAGGTGCTCGGTGCGCGCGAGGGCATGCCTGCGATGCCCGAATGCGAGGTGTGGTTGGCGGCCACCCCGGGCCCGGGGCGCAAGGCGGTGGAACTGCTGGAGGCGTTCCTGATCCACAAGCTGCGCAAGGCGAAGCGCTGAGCCGGCAGCGGTCGCGGGAGGCTGCGCCGATGATGCGTGCTCTCGTTGTGGCATCGGTCTGCCCCACAGTGGCCTCCATGTGCCCTCCAGTATCCGACCGGGCCGAACGCCCCGGATTGGAGTTCGAATTGGGAAGCTTTGGTCTAACCTCAAGCATGCGGCGCAACTGCAGCGCCTGACAAAGCCGCAGGAGAAGGCACGCTGTCCCGCATGCGAAGTTCCAGCATCTTGAGCAGTGCACGCAGCGCGGCGCTGTTCTGACGGCGCTGTGTGTAGGCCGCATAGAGCCAGATGTCGCTGGGCATGAAATCCTGGAGAACCGGGACCAGATAGGCGCCTTCCACGTAGGGCTGCGCAAGCAGGTCGGGAACGCACACCGCGCCGATGTCCGCCAGTGCTGCGCCGATCAACGCGCTCGCATCGTTGGAGTCCATGCGTCCCCGGATGGGCACGTTGTACGGTTGGCCATCCACTTCGAATGCGATCTGTGGAGGCCCTGGCGTGACGGAGTATGCGAGGACATCGTGCTTGCGCATGTCATCGGGCTGTAGCGGGATGCCGCGCCGCGCCCAGTAGCGCGGCGTCGCGCAAAGTGTGAGCCCCATCCGGCGCAGGCGCCGCACGATCAGGTTCTCGTCGCCGATCCGCCCGAAGCGCAAAGCGATGTCGACTCCTTCGTCGACCAGGTCGATCATGCGGTTGCTCAGCTTCAGGTCGAGCTGTACGTCGGGATAGCAGGTGAGGAAATCTCCCAGCAGGCGCGGAAACGCGGTCTGGACCATCCCGTGGGGCGCGGTGATCAGCAGGCGGCCGCTGGGGTGCGAGCCCCGAGCCTGCAGCTCGCTCGTGGTCTGCTCGATCATCTCCATCAGAGGCGCACACCGCGCCTGAAGCAATCGGCCTGCGTCCGTGAGGGAGACCGAACGCGTCGAGCGGTTGAGCAGGCGCACATTGAAGCGGGACTCGAGCGTCGCAACGTGCTTGCTCACGCTGGCCTTCGAAATGCCGAGCCTGGCAGCCGCGCGCGAGAAGCTGCCTTGGAAGGCCACCTCCGAAAACGTCCTGAGAAGCTCGAACCCATCCATCTTTCATCCCGTCGCTTGCGAAGCGGCCGATTGCAGATGACTGCGCATCGTCCTCACTGGTGCGGCGCAGCGGAGCCGCTTTCCCATCCGCCACCCAAGGCCATGAATACGCTGACTTGGTACTCAACCAACCGGGCGTCCGACTCAGCCAGCGCGGCTTCGTGCGAGGCCAAGGTGCGTTGGGCGTCCAGCGCATCGAGCTGGCCGACCTTTCCGGTGATCAGCAGCGCCCGCGCCTGATCGGCCACGGTCAGGCTCTGGTCGCGCGCGGCAGCAAGAGCCGCATGACGATCAAGCTCGCGGGCGTAGGTGTCCAGCGCGGCTTCGGCTTCGCGCAGCGCATTCAGCACAGTGCCTTCGAATCGCGCGACTTCGCCGCGAGCCGTTGCTTCGGCCTGGGTGATGCGCGCTCGCGCGACACCCGTGTTGGGAAAGGACCAGCTGATCAGCGGCCCCACGCTGTAGCTCAAGGTCTCACGGTTGACGAACCGTTCGACAAAGCCGGCAGACGCCGATGAAAGGCCCAGCGTCACCTTGGGATAGAGATCGCCCGTCGCGACACCGATTCGCGCCGTCGCGGAGGCCAGGCTTCGCTCGGCCTGCCGCACGTCGGGGCGCCGGGCGAGAAGCGCAGCGCCGTCGCCCACTGGCAGCAGTCCAGCCACGCGTGGAGGCTGCTCGCAACGGCTGACGACCTCGGGAAAGTCGCGCGGCGGCGCACCCGTGAGCGTGGCGAGCCGGTACAGCGCCTGCTGGCGCCGGGCTTCCAGCGGGGGAATCGCAGCGCGCAGGGTTTCGAGCTGGGCGCGCGCACGCGCGGCGTCCATGGTGCCGGCCTTGCCCGCGCGCTGCAACCGCAGCGTCAGCCCGAGAGCGTCCTCCTGCAGGCGCATGGACGCCTGTGCCACGCTCAGCTGCAGCCCGGTTGCGCACACCGCGCCATATGCCTGCGCCGTGCCGCCGGCAACGCCCACGCGCACCAGGTCCACCGCGGCACGCGCGGCGCCAGCATCCGTTTCGGCAGCTTCGATGGCGCGATGCAACTGGCCGAACAGGTCCAGCTGGTAGGACACAGCCATGCCCATGCTGTAGTTGAGCCGGCTCGGAGGCGCATGATCGGCTTGCAGCACCGACAGGCCCGAGACATGACCGAAGCTCGGACCGCCACTGAGGGTGATCGACGGCTGCTTGCTCCCGCGCGCCTCTGCCTCAACGGCCATGGCACGCTCGAAGGTGGCCAGGGCTTGCCGCAGGTCGGTGTTGTGCGCCAGGGCCCGGGAGATCAGGCCGTCGAGCTGCGGGTCTTCAAAAAGACGCCACCAGTGCGCGGGCATCGTTGCATCCGATGTGGCCGCGCCGCCGGAGAGGAACGGCCCGGCCGACGCGGACTGCGCAGCGGTGAGCGCGGCCGGTGCGATGTAGTCGGGGCCGACGGGACCATGGACACAGCCAGCCAGCATCACACATGCGGCAGCGGTTGCAAGAGCAAGGACGCGAGGCGGCTTCATGATCGCGGCTCCTGAACGCGAGCCGGGGCGGCGGCGGAAGCCGCCCGAAGCCCCATCACCTCGACCGAGACAGTCTGCCCGACGACCAATCGAGCGTGTGCCGGCAGCGGGTCGAGCTTTACCCGCACCGGAACGCGCTGGGCGAGCCGCACCCAATTGAATGTGGGGTTCACGCTGGACAGCAGGTTGGCACCGGTGCTGCGGTCGCGGTCACCGATGCCAGCAGCAATGCTGTCGACCTCGCCTTCGAGCGAGGGTGCGTCCATGGGGGTCACGCGCACCCGGTCGCCCAGCCGGATGCGCGACAGCTTGTTTTCCTCGAAGTAGCCCTCGACGTAGATCGAACCGTCAGCCACGAGTGCCAGTGCGGGGTGGCCTGCCGTCGCATAAGCACCCTGGCGCAGATCCAGATTGGTGACACGGCCCGCCGCCGGCGCGCGCACCTCTGCGCGTTGCAGGTTCAGGCGCGCCAGGTCGAGCGCTACCTGCGCCTGGTGCAAGGCCGTTTCGGCCGCCAGCAGCGCACCCCTGGCCTGCTCGACACGCAGGCGCGACTGCTCGCGCACCTCCTGTGCGACCAGGCCCTCCAGTTCGTCGTTGCGGCGGCGCTCGCGCTGCGCCTGGGCCAGTGCGGCCCGCTGATTGTCGATGACGATCCGCTGCGCGGCGACTGCAGCCTCGGCCTGCTGCAGTGCCAGCCTGAAGCGGGCTTCGTCGATCGAGAAGAGCAACTCGCCTGCCATGACCGCCTGGTTGTCGCGCACCGCCACGACGGCCACCATGCCCGAAACATCAGGCGCCACCTGGACCACGTCGGCCCGCACTCGGCCGTTGCGTGTCCAAGGCGCCAGCTCATAGTGGTCCCAGAGTTGCAGGGCGGCCCAGCAGGCGCCTGCAACGACGAGCGCGGTCAGCAGCATGCGCAAGAGGGATGGAGCCGGGCGCGACAGCCAGGCGGGAAAATGGACGGAATTGGTATTCATGTTCGAGCAGCAGGACAACGGGTCGGTTCAGGAAGAGATAGCGCGGGCCAGCCAGACCAGCGCATACAGCGACAGGAGGTACAGCCCCAGATCGAAGAGCGGTGGATGCCACACCCACCGGTAGACACCCAGCAATGCCAGCAGGCGGCGAACCCACCAGGAGCAAGCCATCGCTCCCCCGGCGAGCAGGAGCAGGCCTGGAACGTAGATGCCGAAGAAGCTTGTTTCGATCATGGTTGGAGGTCCGAAGGCGCAGCAGGAAAGAGATCCCTGCGCAAACCCACAAGGGCCGAGACAGCGGGCTCGCACGCAGTGCTTGCGAGGCAAAGGGCCAGCAGCCGGTCGATCTGCGGCAACAGCGCGTCGAGCCTCGCCGGCGATCCCGTGACTTGGGCGAGAAAGGCTCGCTCGAGCGCGGCCAGCAGCTCGCGCACAGGTATTTCGGGCAGCAGGTGGCGATGCTGCTGCAGAACGCCGATGCTCGCGCCGATTCGAAGTTCGCGCATGGCGAGCTGTGCCGCATCGCCGCCCTGGTATGCGGCATCGCCAGCAGTGCGCGGAATCAGCAGCGCGATGCGGTCCAGCATGCGACCGGCGAACGCGTCGCGCGCCAGCGCGCGTTTCGAGCGCGCTGACATCCCGGCCATTCCAGAAAGATCGCGCCAAGTGGCCCGGTGGATGCGCCGCGTGCTCCATTCGCTGCTCACGCTGCGCATGATGGCGGTAACGCGTGCGGCAATCAGAGCACCGGCGAAGAGCGCCATGTTGCCCTCGAGAAAACTGACCCAGTCGGCGCTGCCAATGTCTTGCAGTGCCAGCGTGCCGGCCACGCCGAAAAACATGCCCAATGCCGTGAGACTGCTTGCCGGACGCGCGAGGTAGCCGCCCACGACCAGGAACAGTGGCGCAATGCACAGCACCAGCATGCCGAAGTCGTGCGCCAGCGGCATGACGCCAAGGATGTAGAAGGCAGACACCGGCATCGACCACAGCAGGGCGACCAGGAACTTGTGCATGCCCGGTACGGGGTCGTCCATGGTGGCGAAGAAGCTGCAGAAGACCGCTGCCGCCATGGCCATCGACGATCCCGCGCGCCAACCGCTGAAGATCCACGCCGCGCATGCAATGCAGGTGGAAAGCACGACCGTGAATGCGGAGCGCAGCGCCAGGCCCTTGTCCACGTGAAGGACCGAACGCCACGAAGCATCTCCCCGCTTCGGAGGCGGCGCATGACCGGCCAGCCCGGCGGCGATGTCGGCGCGAAGCGCATTGCACCGGCGCCATCCCGCGACCAGCTCGTCTATATGGGCAGCCGCGTCGATGCTCAGCGCACGCACCCAGGGCGAGTTCCGCCGGTCCGCGACCTCCATCCGGACAGCGGCACGGAGGCCGTCCAAGGCGCCGGACGGCGGGCCGGCATCGAGACAGGCGCTGCCTTGCACCATGGCCCGCGCGACCGGTTCGGGCACGCCGTCTGTTGCATCGCGCAAGGCTGCGAGCCGGTCCTCCAGGGCCGAGAGCGAAGGCGTCAGTGCTGCGAGACCGTCGTGCAGGTCGCCCACGGCATGCCGCGTCCATCGCAGGCCGCCGTTATCGAAGGGCACGTGGGTTGCAAGCAGGCGCAACTGGGTGATGTCGGTGGCGATGCGCCGCCTGTCCTGTACCAGCCGCTTGCGAACCTCATCCTCGGCACCAAGGCTCATCAGGTCGCCGGCCCATCGGCGCACATCGCCCAGCGCGCGGTCGATCAACCCGAGCAGTGAAGGCGCGAGGCTGGCGGGTAACAAGATGCTGTGCACGAGGCTCGCGCAGACGATGCCGAGCGCAATCTCCTCGGTTCGGGCGACGGCGGTATCGAACATCGCCGCGGGCGCGTCCACCAGCGGAAAGCCGATCAGCGCGGCAGAGTAGCCTCCGAGCATGAAGGCATAGGAGCGCGCGCTTCGGTCCATCAGCGACAGGTAGAGGCACGCGCCCACCCACAGCGCAAGCGCGAGCGACAGAAGCACCGGCGACCCGGACAACGACGGGATCAGCACCACGGTGGCCGCGCATCCCAGCACGGTCCCGCACAGGCGGTAGAGCGACTTCGAGCGCACATGCCCCGCGAGGGGATGGGCAACGATGTACGCGGTCATCATGGACCAGAAGGGCCGGGGCAGCCCGAAACGACTGGACAGGTACAGCGCGAGCATGGCCGCGAAAAAGCTCTTGAGCGAGAAGAGCCACTCCTGCTTGGAGAAACGAGGCCGCTTGATCATGCGGCGCCCCGGAAGACCGGGTTCGAAGCAGTCGATCCGGCTTCGAACTTGTTGCGAATCATTTGCATGTATCGATGCTATGCATCTGCCTGCGAGGCAAGAATCGTAAACTTGGACAAATGATTTCTTTTTTAGGTCATCCCGGATGAGCCGCTGGGTCCATGTGACGCCCCGCACCAGCCTCGACCTGGACTACGAGCCATCAGTGCCCGTCATGGCACATCGCGTGGATGTCGAGGAGCGCGAGCGCGAGGTTCCGATTCACGTGCATCGCTCCGGCCAGCTGGTCATGGCGCTGCGCGGGGCGGTTTCCTGCGACGTGCCCGGTGCGATGTGGATGGTCCCGCCCCAGGCGGGCGTGTGGATTCCGGGCGGAACGCCGCACAGCAACCACAGCACGGCGAACGCGGTGATCTTCTACCTGTTCGTTGCGCGCGATGCCGCGCCCTTGCCCGCCAGCTGTTGCACCTTGCGCATCAGCCCGATGCTCGGCGAGATGATCCAGTACCTGGCGGAACAACCGCCCTCCTACGAGCCCGGCGGGCCGACCGATCGCCTCGCCCACGTGCTGCTGGACCAGCTCTGCGCCATGCCGAAGGAGGAAGTCTCCTTGCCCATGCCCGAGGATGCGCGGCTGCGAAAGGTGTCGCGCGCCATGATGCGGGACCCGTCCGACCGCCGTACGCAGAAGGATTGGGCCCACCAGCTCGGCATGAGCGAGCGGACGCTGAACCGGCTGTGCACAGCCTTGACCGGCCTGAGCTTCGGCCGCTGGCGGCGCCAGCTGCACATGATGGTCGCGCTTCGGGAGCTGTCCGGCGGCGCGACCGTGCAGCAGGTCGCCTACGACCTCGGCTATGAATCGCCGTCCGCCTTCATCACGATGTTCAAGAAGGCTTTCGGAAAGCCTCCCGCCACCTACATCAACGACCGGCTGCTGGCGGCAGGCGAAGGGCGCTCGCCGGCCGAGCCCGCGCCTGTACCCATGCCGCCGCAGGCCCCGACGTCACGCCCTCACCGGTAGGCACGGGCCTGGGTCACGCCGCCATCCACCACCAGCGTGGCGCCCATCACGTAGTCACCCGCGCGCGAGGCCAGGAAAATGGCTGCGCCCGCGATGTCGTCGGGCGTGCCGATGCGCCTGGCGGGGATGTGCTCGGACAGCGCCGGCCCGTGATCGCGCGCGTTGCGGTTCATCTCGGACGGGAACGCTCCGGGCGCAATGGCGCTGACCGCGATGTTGTCCTGCGCCAGGCGCATCGCCATGCGCCGCGTCAGGTGAATCACGCCTGCCTTGCTCGCCACGTAGGAATAGTTTTCCTGGGGATTGAGCCCGATGCCGTCAGTGGAAGCGATGTTGATGATCTTCGCCACGCGCGCCCTGGCCGCGGCGCGCAACGGTCCGGCGAGCGCCTTGGTCAGGAAGAAAGGCGTCTTCAGGTTCAGATCTACCACCTTGTCCCAGCCGCTTTCCGGAAAGGCATCGAAGTCCTCTCCCCAAGCCGCGCCTGCGTTGTTGACCAGGATGTCCAGCGTCGATTCGTGACGGGCATAGGCGTCGGCCACGGCCTGGCAGCCTGCGACCGTGGACACGTCGTGCGGCAACGATACGCAGTGGCCCTTGTTCGCAAGTTCCTGCGCTGCGAGATCGCAGGCCTCAGCTTTGCGCGCGCTGATGTAGACGCGTGCGCCGTGGGCCAGAAACCCCTCGGCGATCATGCGGCCGATGCCTCGCGAGCCGCCCGTGATGAGGGCCGTGCGGCCCTGGAGCGAGAAGAGATCCTGCGCGCTCATGGCAATGCCGCGACCGCGGTAGCGCTCGTGGAGGCGCCCTCTGCGCCCTCTGCGCCCTCCGCTTCGAGACGCGATCGCCTCACATAGGCCGTTCCATCGAGCAGCCGGCGGGCCGTGCGCGTGAAGTGCACCTCGCGCACCGTCCATTCATTTCCGCCCAGGTGCTCGACGTTCGCGAAGATCCTGAGCACCCCGCTCGGGTGGCCGATGCGGATGCGTGCGGGACCGGCATGCGTGCCGCGCGCGTCGGCGGGAATCGTTCCCGCGATCTGCGCCGCCACCGAAAGGCAAACCGAGCCGCCGCCTGGGAAGGCCTTGTGCATCGCACCGCCGTTGAGCACCATGCGCGCGACGAAGTCGATCTCCGACGCCTGGACGATGCGGTCGCCCGCGATGGTCCGGTAGTCCTGCGCTTCGCTGATGAGGATCTGATAGGGCGTCAGTGTTCCTGACGCCGGGAGATTGCAGCGTTCGACGGCCCAGCGCCTCACCTCCTCGGCCATCTCGTAGATATCGGGGCTGAGCTGGCCCGGCAGCTCCGTGCCCGCGATGCCCAGATCCGCCGCGCGGATGAACACGCACGCCGTGCCGACGTCCACCACCGAGACCGGTATCTCACGGCCGAGCTTCGAGATGTGGACCCAGTCGCGCGCGTTGCCGGTGGGCAGCAGCCTGCCGGTCGTGGAGCCGCTGGTGTCCGAGTAATCCAGTGCGACCTCGGCGCCCGTGCCGGGCACGCCGTCGACTTCGCTGTCGCCTTCCACGCGCGGCTCGCCGTCGGCGCACTGAACCGCCATCCGCAGGATCTTCCCGGTGTTGGTGTTGTGGACCCGGACCGTGGTGACAGGCTCCTGCACGGGAACCAGCCCCTCCTGCAATGCATAGACCCCGGTGGCTGAAGAAATGTTGCCGCACACGATCTCGAAGCTGACGGTCGGCTGGTCGATGCCGATCTGCACGAAGGTGTAGTCGATGTCCGCATCGGGGCGCGATGGCGGTCCGATGATGGCGCACTTGCTCGTCAGGATGTCTGCGCCGCCGAGCCCGTCGATCTGGCGCACGTCGGGGCTGCCGAACAGCGCGAGAAGAAATCGGAGACGCGCCTGTGGATCGGTGGGCACGTCGCGCTGCGAGAGAAAAACAGCCTTGCTGGTGCCACCGCGCATCATGGTGACTGGTACGCGAATTTGTTCTTTCATCGGCTCAGTATGCAGATCGCGCCAGCCGCTGTCCTTTCAGTTCTGTTGGCCATTGTTTAGCTGGGCTGCATGTGTCGAATCGTTCAGCTGCGCTAAAGAATGCCCAGCAGAAATCCAATGACCGAGGGGGCCTGGATCTCGATACTTTCCTTCGCTGTGGCGAGCTCCACACGAACAGGAGACACCTTTGAAGATCATCAAGCGAACGGAATCCCCCTTCCGTGAAACCCCCGGCGGCATGGTGCTCGTCGCGACCCGCGTGGCCGGCCAGCCGGCCCAGTTCCCGCCCATCGAATTCACCCACGACGACCAGACGGTCGAAGACATCGAGCTCGGGCCCATCGGCTCTCTCTACAGCTTCACGATCGTCCACCCCGGCAAGGACAAGCAGCCCTACGGCCTTGCCATGGTCGACTTCGAACCCGGCGTGCGTGCGTTCGGCCGGCTGCTGTACGGCGGAGAGCCGCCAGCCATCGGTGCCCGCCTGCGGGTGGTGTCCTTCGCGTTGCCGGACGGCACGCCCGACTATGCATTCCAGGAGTGATGCGCCATGAAGCAACCACTGATCACCGGCGTCGGCATCACCGACTTCGGCCGCTTCCCCGAATTGACCGAAGAGTCGATGGCCCAGGCCGCCATCCTCGACGCGCTCGCCGATGCCGGCACGCAGCTCGGCGAGGTGCAGGCGTTCTACTGCGGCAACGCGCTCGGTGCCATGCTGCCCGGACAGCGCGCGTTGCGTGAACTGCATGCCGGCGGCGGCGCGGTCTACAACGTGGACAACGCCTGCTCCAGCGGAGCCACCGCGCTGAATCTCGCGCTGCAGGCGCTCAAGGTCGGCCAGTACGACACCGTGGTGGTGTTCGGCATGGACCACCTGAGCAGCCTCGGCGGCGGCCCGCTGCAGCTCAGCCAGAAGGACTGGAACAACAGGCGCGGGATGATCATGCCCGCGCTGTACGCGATGCGTGCCAAGCGCTACATGCACGATCACGGCCTCGCGCTGGAGACGCTGGCGGACATCTCGGTCAAGAACCGCAAGCATGGGGCCTTGAACCCGATCGCCAAGTTCGCCAAGCTGGCGAGCCGCGAGGAGGTGCTGGCGTCCCGCCCGGTGGCCGAGCCGCTCACGCTGCTGCAGTGCTGCCCCGCCGTGGTGGACGGGGCCGCGGCCCTCGTGCTCAGCACCAGGCCCTCCAGGGGCGCCGCCAAGCCTGTGCGTGTGCTGGCGTCCGTGGTGCAGTCGGGCTTGTTCGAGACCGCGCCGGTCGACATGACCGAGGCCGAGATCACCGCGCGTGCCGCCCGGCTGGCCTATGAGCAGGCCGGCATCGGGCCCGAGGACCTCAGCCTGCTGGAGGTGCACGACGCGTTCACCATTTCCGAGCTGCTCTATTACGAAGCCCTCGGCCTCTGCAAGCGCGGCGATGCGGCGAGCCTGCTGCAAAGCGGCGCGACCGCCCTGGGGGGCCGCGTGCCGGTCAACCCCAGCGGCGGACTGATCGCCAAGGGTCACCCGCCAGGTGCCACCGGCGTCGCGCAGGTCGTGGAGGTCTGCGAACAGCTGCAAGGCCGTGCCGGCGCCCGGCAGGTGCAGGGCGCGCGCATCGGCCTCACGCAGGTCACGGGCGGCGGCATCTGGGGCGTCGATCACGCCGCCTGCTCGATCAACATTCTTTCGCTCTGATGGCAGTCTCCATGAACCAGACAAACACCACCACGCCCGCCTCGCTGCAGGGCCTCGTCGCCGTCGTGACCGGCGGCGCCAAAGGCATCGGCCTGGGCATCGCCCGGGAGCTCGCACAGGGGGGCTGCCGCGTCGCGCTGTGGGACTTCGACGACGCCGCGCTGAACGAAGCCGAGCGGACGTTGTCGAGCGAAGGTGCCGACGTGACCACCTTCAAGGTCGACGTCAGCTCCGTGGACCGGGTGGAGGCGGCGGTGGCCCGGCTGCTGGCATCGCACGAACGCATCGACATCCTGGTCAACAACGCAGGCATCGGCGGCGACAAGCTGGTCTCCAAGATGGATCTCGCGTTCTGGAGCCGCGTCATCGAGATCAACCTGACTTCGCAGTTCATCTGCGCCAAGGCGGTCCTGGCGCACATGGCGCAGAACCGCTTCGGGCGCATCATCAACATCGGCTCTCGCGCATGGCTGGGCAATCGCGGCCAAGCCGCCTACTCGGCGTCCAAGGGCGCAGTGGTGAGCCTGACCCGCTCGCTGGCGCTCGAATATGCGCGCAAGGGCATCACCGTCAACGCCGTCGCGCCGGGCATCGTGGAGACGCCGCTGTTCGCGACGCTCACCGAAGAAGTGCGCCAGAGCCTCCACAAGACCGTGCCGATGGAGCGGATCGGCCAGCCGCAGGACATCGCCCGCGCGGTGCGGTTCTTCGCGGAACCCGGCGCGAGCTACGTCACCGGCCAGCTCCTGTACGTCTGCGGCGGCCGCAGTCTCGGCAGCCCGTCGGTATAGAGCCGGATCGCGCCGACAGAAATCGAACAAGGCTGAAGATCGCATGCTCGCGAATGCATTGACCGGTTTGAAAGTGATCGACTTCACGCAGGTGATGGCCGGGCCGACATGCACGTTGTGCCTGGCCGACCTCGGCGCCGACGTGGTGAAGGTCGAGACGCCCACGGGCGATCTCTCCCGGGCCCTCTCGCCATGGGTCAATGGCGAGGGCGTCGCATTCCTGGCGCTGAACCGCAACAAGCGCGGCATCGTGCTCGACCTGAAGCAGCCGTCGCACCGTCAGGCCGCGCAGGAACTGATCGCGCAGGCCGACGTGCTGGTCGAGAGCTTCCGTCCCGGCGTGATGGCGCGCTTCGGACTCGACTACGCCTCGGTGTCCGCGGACAACCCGCGGCTCATCTACTGCTCGGTCTCGGCATACGGCCAGCATGGCGCCAGCAGGGATCTGCCCGGCGTGGACGGCGTGCTGCAGGCCGTGAGCGGCCTGATGAGCGTCACCGGGGCGCCCGATGGAGAACCCTGCAAGGTGCCGGTGCCGGTCGTCGACCTGGTCACCGGCTCGCTGGCGGCCATCTCGGTGCTGGCCGCCCTTCAGGAGCGGCAACGCACCGGCCTCGGCCAGCATGTCGAGGCCAGCATGTTCGCCAGCGCGATCGCACTCCAGCACGTGAGTTTCGCGTCCTACTTCGCCGACGGCGTCGCGCCCGGACCGCAAGGCAATGCAGCGCCCTACTCGACGCCCAACGAGGCACTGCGATGCGCCGACGGGTGGATCATGGTCGCCGCCTACCACCCTGCCCGATGGCAGGCGCTGTGTGCCGCCATCGGTGCACCGGAGCTCGCCTGCGATCCGCGCTTCGCAGAGAACAAGAGCCGCCTGCAGCACCGCCAGACGCTGCTGCGCGAGCTGGAAGCCCGCATGCTCGCGCACCCGCGCGCCTTCTGGCTGGAGAAGTTCACGGCGGTGGACATCATCTGCGGCCCCATCAACGACTATGCCGAGGTGGCGCAGTCGGCCCCCTTCGTCGAGGCGGCGCTCGCGGAAAGCGTGCAGCACCCCGTCGCCGGCACCTTGACGCTGGCGCGCAGCGTGCTCGGCGCGGTGGGCGAGCGGCCGCGTGCGCGCCGCGCCGCGCCCACGCTCGGCGAGCACACCCGCGAGGTGCTGGCCGCGCTGGGCATGCCAGCCGGCGCCATCGACTCGGTGGCCGCGACCAGCCCTTCCCAGACCTGAAGAACGGAAAACCATGCCCATCGTCTACACAGTCCAGGATGGCGTCGCCATCGTCACCCTGAATCGGCCCGAGGCCATGAACTCCATCGACCCGGAGTCCAACGAGCAGCTGCTCGGCATCTGGGACCAGGTCTGCAACGACGAGGACGTGCGCGTGCTCGTCCTCACCGGTGCAGGCGAGCGTGCCTTCTGCACGGGGGCGGACCTTAAGAAGACGATGCCGTCGGGCGATAGCGTCGCGCATGAAGTCTTTCGCGGCGGCAACCGGCACTTCAACTTCGGCACGCTGCACACCGACAAGCCCGTCGTCGCGGCGATCAACGGTTATGCCCTCGGCGGCGGACTCGAGCTGGCCCTGCTGGCGGATATCCGCATCTGTTCGGACAACGCCCAGTTCGGCCTGCCGGAGGTGCGCGTCGGCAGCATTCCGGGCGCGGGCGGCACGCAGCGCCTGATCCGCGCGGTAGGCCAGTCCGATGCCATGTGGATGCTGCTGACGGGTGAACGCATCGACGCCGCCGAGGCGCTGCGCATCGGTCTGGTCAGCAAGGTGGTGCCGCTTTCGGCGTTGCAGGAAACGGCCATCGAGCTCGCGCGCAGGATGGCCGCCAATGCCCCGCTCGCGATGACGGCCGCCAAGCGCCTCGCGATGAACGGGCGCGAACTGCCGCTGGCCGGCGGGCTCGCGCTGGAACGCCAGGCCTTCGGGCTGCTCAGGGACAGCGAGGACCGGCTGGAGGGGCGCCGCGCCTTCGCCGAGAAGCGCGCCCCGGTGTTCCGCGGCCGCTGAGTTCCTCGACCGGAGGACGACGGCGTCGAAGAAGACACCGCCTCCGGCTTGCCCGCCCTGCCCTTCCTGCATCCGGACGACCGATCCGACCTTTCTTCTGGAGCCTCCCGTGAAGACACCGTCTGCTTCCTGGCGATGCAGCCTCGCACTCGCCATCACCGCCTTCGTCGGCGCACCGCCGGTCATCGCCCAGCAAGCCAGCCGGCCACCGGTCAGGATCCTCGTGGGCTTCTCGCCAGGCGGCACCCTCGACGTGGTGACGCGTGCGCTCGCGGACCAGCTGCACGGCCCGCTCCACCGCGCGGTCGTGGTGGAGAACAAGCCGGGCGCCGGCGGAAGGATCGCGATCGACGCGATGCGCGCCGCACCGGCCGACGGCAGCGTGGCCATGCTGTGCCCCGACTTCTTCACGTCGATCTACCCCTTCGTCTTCAACAAGCTCAACTACGACCCGCAGCGCGACATCCTCCCGGTGTCGACGGTGGTCGAGTTCGCGATGGCTCTCGCCGTGCCCTCCTCCTCGCCGGTCAAGACCTTCGGCGAATACGCCCAGTGGGTGCGCGCGCATCCGCAGAGCGCCAACTTCGGCCATGCGGCCTCGGGCGGACCGACACATTTCCTCGGGCTGCAGATCGGCAAGATCATCGGGACGCCGCTACAGGACGTCCCCTTCCAGGGCGCCGCTCCGATGATCGTGAACCTTGCCGGCGCCAACATCGCGGCGGGCACTTCCACGGTAGGCGACTTCGCGCAGCACCACGATGCCGGCAAGCTGCGCGTGCTCGCCGTCACCTCGGCCCAACGATCCGCGCTCCTGCCGAACGTGCCGACCTTCGCCGAGCTCGGCCGCAAGGAACTCACCACGGCCGGCGTGTTGGCCATCTGTCTGGCACCCGGCACGCCGGCACCGGTCGTCGCCGAATGGAGCGACGCCGTGCGAAAGGCCGTTGCGACCGAGCAGTTCGCGAAGAAGGTCGGCGCGCTCGGTTTCGTGAGCAGGGGAAGCTCACCCACCGATGCACGCGCCAGTTTCGCAGGGATGCGCGCATTCTGGGAGCCCGTGGCCAAGGCCTCGGGGTTCAAGGCCGACTAGCAGGCCCCCTTGGAGGCGCCTAGCGGACCGACCGGATCCACTCCCTGAACAGCCGCACCGGGGCGGTGGCCGCCTTCATCGGGTCGCAGACGAGGTAGTAGCCGAGCTCCGTCCGAGCCATGTGGTCAACGGCGACCACGAGGCGTCCGGTGCGCAGGTCGTCTTCCACGTAGGCACGCTGGGCCATCGCGATGCCCAGGCCATCCGCCGCGGCCTGATAGCACAGTGCGGCATTCGCCAGCGTGATGCCGCGCGAGCGGGCGGGATCCGCGAGGCCGGCGGAACCGAACCAGAGCGGCCAGGCTTGCGGCCGCATCATGGAGTGCAGCAGGTTGGCCTGCAGCAGGTCGCGAGGTGTCTGCAACTGCCCTGCCTGGCCCGGTGCGCAGACCGGGACGAACTCGTCGTCGAAGAGGTGGTCCAGCTCGACGTCGGCCCACTCGCCCATGCCATGGCGGATGGCGCAATCCGCGCCTTCGAGCCGCATGTCGTCGGCCATGGCGATCGTTGCGATCTCCAGTGCGATGTCGGGATGCTCCGCGTAGAAGCCATGCAGCCGAGGAACGAGCCAGCGGATGGCCAGGCTCGGCGTCACCTTGAGGCGCAGCCTTCTTTCGCTCCGATGCTCGTCCAGGTCGCCGAGCGCGTCCTGCAGGCGGTCGAAGGCATCGCAGACGCGGTGGGCGAGCCTTTCGCCCACCGCCGTGAACCCGATCTCGCGGCCGGACCGCTGGAACAGCTGCACGCCCAGGCCGGCCTCGAGCTGCTTGATCTGCTGACTCACGGCCCCGGGCGTGACGTGAAGCAGCTGAGCTGCCCGCGAGACGCCCTTGGCCCGGTACACCGCATCGAAAGCCCGCAGCGGACTCAGGAAAACACGAAGGTTCTGCATGGCGGATCTCAGCCGTGCCGCATTCAGCTGCCGCTGCCGATGAAAGCGCGAACCGGTGACGGCATGCGCAACCACGACCGGGATAGCGATAACGATCGCGCAGCAGGCATCGGCCTCAGCACTTCTGGATTCCGATGGTGCGGTTCAGGAGTTCCTCGTCCTCGCGCAGCGCGGCTGCCGAGCCGGCATAGGCGGCGACGCCGCGCTCCAGCACGATGACATTCGTCGAGAAGTCGAGAACGACGTCCACGTGCTGTTCCACGAGGATGCATCCGACCCCGAGCCTGTCGCTCATGCGGACGATGGCGTCCATCAGCTCCTCGCGCACCATCGGGGCCAGACCCTCCAGCGGCTCGTCGAGCAGCAGGATGCGCGGCTGCCCGACAAGCGCCCGCGCCACAGACAGCATCTGCTGCTCTCCGCCCGACAGTTGGGTGCCGCCGTTGCGCCGCCGCTCTTTCAACCGCGGGAACAACTCATAGACCGCGGGAAGCGCCGCGCCGGCCGAGCGCCCCTGCAGGCCCGACAGCAGGTTCTCCTCCACCGTGAGCGAAGGGAAGATGTCCCGGCTCTGCGGCACGTAGCCCAAGCCGGCGCGGGCGCGGGCGAAGGTGGTGGCGCCGCTGATGTCCTTGCCGCCGAAATGGACGCGCCCCTTCATCAGGTCGGCCAGGCCCGTCGCGGTTGCGAGCGTCGTCGTCTTGCCGGCGCCGTTGCGCCCGATCAGCCCCAGGCGCTCGCCTTCGCGCACGCTGAAGCTCAGATGCTCGACCACGGGCACGCCGGCGTAGCCGGTCGTGACGTCGTCGAACCGAAGTTCAATGGGAGTGCTGGGCATGGTGGCCGTCTCGTCCGAAGTAGATTTGCTTGACTTGTTCGTTGGCCGCGACTTCCTGCGGCGACCCCTCCACCATCACCGCGCCGGCAACCAGGACGATGATGTGCGAGGCGAAGCGAAACACCAGGTCCATGTCGTGCTCGATGAGCAGCACCGACAGGTCCTTCGGAAGGCGCTCGATGGCGCTCATGATGCGGCCGCCTTCGCCCTGCGGCACGCCCGCGCCGGGCTCGTCCAGCAGCAGCACCTCGGGTTTCACGGCGAGCGCGAGTGCGATTTCCGCAAGCCGCTGCTCGCCGAGCGCAAGCCGCCCCACCACCCGGTCCGCAAAGGGGTTCAGGCCCAGCATGCCGAGCGTCTCGTGGACCTCGTCGTGCACGCGCGCAGAACGCGCCGGCGAAGGCCACCACTGCATCGAAGCGCGCAGCCGCTGGAGCACCGCGACCTTGACGTTTTCCGCCACGGTCAGGTCCTTGAACAGCCGGCTGATCTGGAACGTGCGGACGATGCCGCTGCGCACGCGTGCGTACTGCGGCAGCTGCACGATCGAGCGGCCGTCGAGCTGGATGTCGCCGGACTTCGGACGGATCGCTCCGCTGAGCAGGTTGACCAAGGTGGTCTTGCCGGCGCCGTTCGGCCCGATCAGCGCCGTGCGGGCGCCCTTCGGGAGCGACAGCGTGACGTTCTGCGTCACGGCCAGGCCGCCGAAGGAGTGGCACAGGTTGCGGGTTTGCAGCCGGGGAGTCATCGGGCTCCTCCCTTGCCGGTCAGACGCCTGGCGTACGCCGCGGCCCGGTCCAGGAGCCCGATCAGGCCCTCGGGCAGGACGATGAGCACGAAGATCAGCATCGAGCCGATCACGAAGAGCCAGTGGTACGGGTTCAATGTCGATGCGATGTGGTGGATGGTCATGTAGGCGACGGTGCCGAGCACCGCCCCCGACAGGCGGCGCGTGCCGCCCAGGACGATCATGACCACCACACCCGCGGACGTTGTGAAGTCGAGCATGAAGAGATTGGCCACCTTGCTGGTCTGCGCGGTCAATGCGCCAGCCAGGCCCGCCACGACGCCGCCGATGGTGTAGACGGCCAGCAGGTGCAGGTACACGCGCCCGCCCAACGCCTGGACGCGGCCCGGGTCCTGCCGGATCGCCCTGGCCGTGAGGCCGAAGGGCGACTCGACCAGGTTGCGCACGAGGAAGTACACCAGCACCAGCGCGCCCAGCGCGTAGAAGTAGCCGGTGTGGCCCATGAAGTTGAACTCCCAGATGCCGAACAGCGGTGCGACCTCGAAGCCGGCGAGTCCGTCGTCGCCGCCGGTGAGCCATCGGGCCCAGTTGGCGAGCTCGAGCAGCAACTGCGCCACGGCGATGGTGAGCATGACCAGCGTGAGCTTGGTCGAGCGCAGCATCACGGCACCGCTGAGCAGCGCGATCAGCCCTCCGCCCAGGCCGCCGAGCAGCAGCCCGACGACCGGATCGGCCGTCAGGTAGAGCGCGGTCCAGCCCGCCACGTAGGCACCGGCGCCGTACAGCGCGGCCTGGCCCAGGGTGGCGATGCCCGCCTGCCCGAGCACGAGGCTCAGCGACAGCGCGAAGATGGACATCGTCGCCATGTTGGTCAGCAACCCCAGGTCCTGCGGGAACAGCACGAAGGCCAGCAGCCCCACCAGCGTCAGGACGATCTCGGCGCGCAGTTGCTTCCACGGGCGGGCACGGGGCGGCGCAGCCATTGCCATGGGCGGAATCACCGCGCTCATGCCTGCCTCCCGAACAGCCCCTGGGGCCGGAACAGCAGGACGACGATCATCGTCAGGAAGAAGGCAGCCGATGCGAGCTGCGGAACCATGTATTTCATCGAGGTCTCCACGATGCCGAGCAGCAATGCTGCGAAGAAAGAGCCAAAGACATTTCCGTTTCCTCCCACGGCCACGACGGCCAGGAGGATCACCAGGTACTTGGAGGCGTAGGTCGGCTCCATCGGCAGCATCTCGGCCCCGGCAATGCCGCCCAGCGCCGCGAGCGCCGCACCGATCGCGAAGGTGGCTGCGTAAATCTTCGTCGTGTCGATGCCGATGGCCCGGGCGATCGGCGCGTTGTCGACCGCGGCGCGCACCCGGATGCCGAAGGACGACCGGTCCACGGCGAGCCACAGGACGGCGACGACCAGCAGCCCACAGGCGACGACGATGAGCCGGTGCCGGGGAATGGAGCGAAAGCCCAGGTCCACGGTGCCGCCGAACGCCTCGGGAAGCGCCACGGAGGTCACCGACGATCCGAACATCAGGTTGACCGCCGCGGTCGCGACGAACATCAGTCCGATCGTCACCAGCATCTGATCGAGGTCGTCGCGGCGGTAGAAGCGGCGCAGCAGCGTGCGCTCGAAGATCACGGCCAAAAGGGCCACCAGGGCGATCGCCATCACGAAGCCCAGCCCGATGGGCACGCCCAGGCGCTGCGGAATGCTCGCCGCGAGAAAGCCGCCGAGCATCGCGAAGGCGCCATGGGCCAAGTTCACCACACGCATCAGGCCCATCGTCATCGACAGGCCCACGGTGATCATGAACAGGATCATGGCGTACGTCACGCCGTCGATCAGGATGCTGCTGAGAAGCGCGAAAGACATTCTGCAGTCTCTGCGTTACTTGGCCGTGCCCTGGATGCGTCCGTAGTCGGGCTGCATCTCGAAGGTCCGGAACTCGCGGTTGACGAAGCGCCCCGACGGCTCCTTCTCGACCACCCGCATGTAGACGTTCTGCACGAACTCGCGGGAGGTGGGGTCGATCTTCACCGGGCCGCGCGGGCTCTCCCAAGAAAAGCCCTTGGCGGCGGCAAGGGCCCTGGGCCCGTCGCGCTTGCCGTCCGTCGCCTTGACCATGTGATAGATCACATGCAGGCCGTCGTACGCATTCGCGAGCTGGACGGTCGGGATGGCCTTGGAGGCCACCTCTGCCAACGCCTGGACGGCCGCATTGTTCAGCGGCGAGTTGTGCGTCGCCGAATAGAACATGCCGGTCTCTATGCCCAGCAGCTCGGGGCCGATCGCGCGCAGCTGGTCTTCATCCGTCTCGCCCGTGCCCAGGAAGCGCACGCCCGCGGCCTTCAACCCCGCTTCGTTGAAGGCCTTGATCATTGCGTAGGTGGCCGGTCCCCCAGGACCGAAGACGTACAGCGCATCGGGCTTGAGCGCCTTCACGCGCTGCATCAGGGGGCCGAAGTCCGTCGTCTTCAGCGGCGCACGAATGGCCTCGAGCAGCTTGCCGCCTCCAGCGACGAAAGCGGTGTTGAAGGCCTTCTCGGCGTCGAGGCCGGGGCCGAAGTCGCTGACCAGCGACACGACGTTCTTCACGTTCTTCTCGAGCGCGTACTTGGCCACCGGCACGGCCATCTGCGGCAGCGTGTAGGAGGTGCGCAGCAGGTAATCGGACTTCTCGAGGAGCGACGAGGTCGACGCATTGAAGATCACGACGGGCACCTTCGCCTCCTGCGCGAGCGCGGCGACAGCCAGCGTATCGGGCGTGAAGTACAGGCCGGCGATGTACTGTGCCCCTTCCTTGATGATGAGCTCCTGGGCCAATGCCTTGGCCTGCGCGGGGTTGATATCCGGCAGGTCGCGGTAGATGACTTCGATCGTGTGCCCGCCCGCAGTGGTGCCATTGAGCTTCTGGTAGGCCTTGGTCGCTCCTTCCCAGGTCTGCCCCACTGCGGAAAAAGGTCCGGACATGGGTGCAATCACACCCACCTTGATGACGTCGGCGCGGCTTTGCAGCGCGAGCGTCGCGAGTGAGACCGCGAGCGCGGCAACGAGTTTGAGGGTCATCTTCTTCTCCAGGTAGTGGGGTCGCTGGCGGGCATTCGCCCGGGGTTTTGACGAGAGGTGGGTCGGGAGTCTTGGGGCGCGGCCTGGCTTCAGGCCGGGATGCCCTGCGGCCGCGCTGCCTCGGTCGCCTGCAGTGCGGCGTCGCGCGGCATCAGGGTCGCGTACTTCTGGTCCATGTCGAAGAGGTTGGCTTCGTGCGCCTGCAGCGACCGGTCGCCCACGCAGTCCGTGACGACCAGGGGGCGAAAGCCGTGGCACATGGCATCGACCACGCTGGCGCGGACGCACCCGCTGGTGGTGCATCCCGCGATCAGCAGCGTCTGCACGCCGCGCTGCGACAACCAGGACGCCAGCGAGGTGCCGAAGAAGGCCGACGGATGGATCTTGCGCAGCACCAGCTCGCCGCTGCGCGGCTGCAGCTGCGCGACGATCTGGCTTTGCGGCGCGTCCTCGCGCAGGGCCAGGATGGGCGGCACCTTGAGCGCGAAGATGTTGGCGTCGGCGCCGTCGTCCTGGTACACGACCCGCGTGTGGACGATGGGCCATCCGCGCTCGCGCGCGGCGGCCAGCAGGCCGCGAGTGCATTCGATGGCCGGCTCGATGTTGCCGCCGCCGAACGTGAGCGGGTCGGCGAATCCGTTGACGAAGTCGATGATCAGCAGGCCGTACGGCGCCTTCGGCGCGACGGCATTGCCGAAGCCCTGCTTCTGGTAGATCTCCGGATCGGCGCTCATCGGAAGGCCTCGTCGATGACCTTGCCGTCGCGAACCACGACGACGTCGTCGAGCTTCACCGTGCAGTTGCGCAAGGGAATGTCCAGGTGGCAAGGCGTGGTGCGAGGCCCTCCGGCCTCGTTGTTGGGGCCCAGCGAAAACAGGAAGTTGCCTTCGAACGCGCGCGCGTCCTGACCGGATGTGGCTTCGCGGTCCACCAGCGACAGCGTGTGCCAGTAGCAGCGCGGCTGCATGCCCCAGCCGATGTGCGCGATGGCGTAGGCCTCGGGGTCCTTGTAGGCCTCCATGAACTCGCGCAGCAGGGCGGCGTCGATGTCGCCCTCGATGCTGCGCACGAAGCCTTCACGCAGCTGCATGGTGACCTTTTCCGAGACGTAGTTCTTCTGCGGCAGCAGGATGTCGCCGCGGTCTATGACGATGGTGCCGTCGCTGCCGCCCTCGTTGGCGAATGTGAAGAGAAAACCGCTGGGCCAGTGGTCCCAGCGCCCAGGCTCCTCGCAGAAGCCGTACTCGGAAATAGTCGGGTAATCGCCGAGCTTGAAAGTCACGTCCGTGCCGGCAGGCGAGGTCACGTGCATCTTCTTGGCGGCCTTGAGCAGCTTCGACGCGGCGAGCACGCGCTCGCGATCGGCCTCGGTGGGCACTGCCCGCACAAGCACCTCGGGCGGCTCGACGGCCAGGAGGATCTTCGTTCCCGACTCGAGGATCTCCATCTGCTCGGGCGAGAACAGCAGCAGCATCAGGTCCAGGACGATGTCGCTGTTCTTCATGGCCGCGAGCGCGACCGGGTTGTTGGTGAGGGGCGTCTCCCCCAGGTAGTTCATCAGGTCGCGGCTGGGTGCCTTCTCCGCATTGATGGGCTGCAGCTCGATCCTGGTGACGACCGCGCCCGCGGCCTGTGCCGCGATCGTCGCGGTCTGCAGCGTCTGCGGATGGGTATGGGGACCGCACAGGATCGAGACCTTCTGGCCGCGCTCCACCTTGCTGAGCTTCAGAACCTCGTCCCAGGCCTTGACCATTTGGTAATCGCTGACTGGCATGTTTCGTCCTTTGTTTGAAAGTGTCAGATCTGCAGGAGCGCAAGGTCCTGCGGGCTGCCGAGCTTGAAGAGCCGGCGGGCATTGCCGTGGCATACCTGCTCGCGGGTGCGCGCGTCGAGCGGCGCCTGCTCTATGAATTCGCAGGCCTCGGCGGTGGACTCGTAGGGGTAGTCCACGGAGAAGAGAACGGCATGGGCGCCGAGCTCGCCGATGGCGCCCAGCAGTGCCGGCGCGGAGCACACGCCGGACGTCGTGATCAGGATGTTGCTGCCGATGTACTCGCTGGGCCTGCGTGCCAGCTTGATGCCCGAGGGGTACGCGGCGAAGCGGCTGTCGATGCGCCAGCGTTGATACGGCAGGGCCTCTCCCATGTGGCCCAGCAGCAGGGTCAGCCGCGGGAAGCGGTCGAACACGCCGCCGAACAGCAGGCGCAGTGCGTGCCCTGCCGTCTCCACGCCCCAGCCCCAGGTAGCCCCCTGGAGGACCGGCATGCCCTCCAGCAATGCCGGCGGCTGGCTGAACGCGTTGGGGTGCAGATAGATGGGCACGCCGAGTGCCTCCGCGCGCTCCCAGAACACGTCGAACTCGCTGTCCTCGTAGTAGCGGCCCAGGGTGTGGCCGTTGATCAGCGCGCCCTTGAAGCCGCACTCGACCACGGTGCGCTCGAGTTCACGCGCTGCGGCCGCCGGGTCCTGGAGCGCGACGTGTGCGAAGGCGCCGAAGCGCTGCGGATGGCGTGCCACGCGCTCGGCGAGAAATTCGTTGTTCTCGCGTGCGCGCCGCACCGCGGCAGCGCCGTCCGTCTCGGCCTGTACGCCGGGCATCGTCTGCGACAGCACGGCGTACTCGATGTTGCCGGCGTCCATCTCGGCCAAGCGCTGGTCGTCGAAGTCGCTGAGCCTGGCATCGAGCCGGGCCACGAAGTCGGCCGGCAGTGCGCGCGTGTACTTCGCTGAGTAGGCGTCGAAACCGGGAGCGCTGAAGTGCTCTTCGAGCGCGATCTTGGGGGTTGGATTCATTAGGGTCCTCAATGGATTCAGGCCGGGTACGCCAGGGCCGTGTCGAGAATTTCGGTGTCGTGCACCACTTCGCGGCTGGCAATGAGCAGCCGTCCGCCGTCGCGCACGAAGCGGTCGTGATAGATGCCCGCGAGATGCACGGTGGAAGGCCCCTCGACCAGGGTCTGCATCAGGATGAAGGGTGTCTGCGAGCTGATCGTGTCGTCCGTCTCTTGCAGCACACGCGTGATTCCCAGCACATGCAGCATGTGCCGTGGCGCGAACATCTGCGAATGGGCTACCGCGAGCGCGCGGTCGGTGATCATGTCCAGGCCCTCGCAGTAGACGAGGCCCACAGGCATGTCCAGCAGCGCGTTCTGGCGCGAGGTGATCCGGTACGTCGCCTCCTTGCTGAAGAACTCGGGCCAGCGCTCGATGTCGTTGGCATCGAGGGCGGCGCAGTACTCGACGTGGAAGCAGTCGACCTCCGCGCGCAGCTCCGCAGCGCGGCGCGGCGAGATCGTGGACCTGGCGTAGGCGAGCCGATCTTTCATGCTGCCATCTCCGCGACACGGATGCCCATGACTTCCCGGTAGTACTGGTAGAGCGACCGGATGCACGACTCCGAGATCAGGTTGCGCGCCGTTCCCTGGTGGCCCGCATCGAGCTTGACGACATTGTTGTCGGTGGACGAATTGCGGATGCCCTCCTGGACGAACTTCAATGCCTCGTTGTCCTCGAGGCCCAGGAAGCCGGAGGGTCCCATCAGGTTGCCCTGCCTAAGGCGGTGCCGCGTCATCTCGGGCGTGTCGTCCTCGTAACCGAACATGGTCCACTGCATCACCATGCTGTTCGGGCCGTTGGGAATGATCTGGCGCACGCCCATCGTGTTCATCTGGCGCTGCACGATCAGGTTCGGCCACATGGTCATCATGTTGGCGGACCAGGGCGAATCGAACTCGCGCACGTAGTCCAGGAACCGCTCGTCGCGCAGCCGGAGGTTGTCGCTGAACGACCGCATCTCCGCCTTGTCGTCGGCGGCGACCGTGGCATAGACCTGATCGGGCTTGGACGACGCCATGTAGCCGTGCCGGCCATGCTCCTTGTCGGCGAAGACGATCGACTTGATGCCGGGCACCAGAAGGCCGAACACCACGAGGAACGAATGCAGCAGCGTCGCGTGGTACGGGTCCTTGAGGTTCTCGTGGTACATCTTCCAGTTGCACGGAAGCTCGTTGCGGCAGTAGCCCAGGATCCTGAGCTTCCTGCCCGAGAACGGAACGTCGAACTCCTCGACGATCTCCTTGGTCATGTACTCCTCCAGCGCCGGCGTCTTGTCGGAGTAGGTGGCGAACACCACGCCGTTGCGTGTGGCCACGCGCAGCCGCCGGGTACCGTGCTCCGCATTCTTGAAGTCCGGCGGCATGCCGCCGACCTTGTTGATTCCACGCTTGAACGGAACGCCCTGCAGGTTGCCCTTGAGGTCGTACGACCACTGGTGATAGGGACAGACGAACTCCTTCGCGTTGCCATGGCTGGAGCGGCAGAATTCGGCGCCCCGGTGGGCGCAGCGGTTCTCGAAGACGGAGATCGTGTTGTCTTCTGCGCGAACGATCACCACGGCCGTGGCACCGACGTAGCCTCGCTTGTAATCGCCGGGGTTCGGGATCTCGGCCTCCAGCGCGACGAAGTTCCAGGTGTCACCGCGGAAGATGCGCTCGATCTCCTGGTCATAGATGGCCTGGCTGGTGTAGACCCAGTCCGGAATGTTGTTGAGCGCGTCCGCGGGCCAGACGCACTGTTCCAGGGGCGGGTTCTTTCGGGCATTCGTGATGCCGATGACCGCCTGCGATTGATACATGAAAGCTCCTTAGGCTGTGAGGGGTGGTTGAACGGTGGAAGGGGCGCCGCCTCGCATCTGCCTGGCCCATGCGCGCAGATCGGTGGCGTCCCGCTGGAATTCGTCGAGCGGCACCGGCTGCCGCCGCTCGAAGAGGGGCCGGATGGCGCGCAGATCGGCGCCGGCGTTGATGGCCACGCCGTGCAGCGGAACGCCACCGCGGTGGCCGATCCACAGCACCTTGCCGGCGGCCGGATCGCCGCGGCGCACGTAGGCGAGACCGGGGCCCGGCAGGCCCAGCATCTGGATGTTGTGTCGGCCCTGGTCGGTCCAGAACCAGGGCACCGCCGGTGCGGGTCCGGCCGCACCGAGCATGGCGGCCGCGGCGGTGCGTGCCTGCTCGTTGGCGTTCTGCCAGGACTCCAGGCGCGTCGGCGTCGCGTGTCCCGGGCGTTGCTGGCTGGTGCAGTCGCCGCACGCGAACACTTGCTCGTCGCTGGTGCGGCACTGCGCGTCGACGAGAACGCCGCCGCCCGCAGCGATCGCCAGGCCCGCATCGCGGGCCAGTGCGTCGTTGGGCGAGAGGCCGATGGCGACGACGATCTCGTCCGCCTCCAGATCGCCGGCATGGGTCGACAGGCGCATGCGGCCGTCGGGCAGAGGGTGGACGTCTTCGAGGGCAGAACCGAGCAGCAGTCGCGCGCCGGCCTGCCGCAGACCGGATTCGAGCCACGCAGACGCTTCCGGCGGAAGAAACCGATCGAGCAGGGACGTCGCGCGCTCGATAACGGTCACCGCCGCGCCGGCCGCCAACGCGGAGTTGGCGATCTCAAGGCCAAGAAAGCCGCCACCCAGGATCGCGACCCGTGGCTTGCCCTGGAGAGCGGCGCGCAACCGCCGCGCGTCGTCGAGGGTGCGCACGTAGTGCACGTGCGGCCGGCCGGCCGGTGCGCACGCCAGCGAGCTGGCCTCGCCGCCCGTGGCGATCAGGCACATGTCGTACGGCAGCACCAGGCCGTCGGCAAGGTGAACCTGCCGCTTCGAAAGATCCAGGGCTACCGCATCGGCGTTGCTTCGCAGATCGATGTCGCCAAGTGCCCAGGCGTCCCGCGCAAAGACATCGAGGCTCGGCTCCTCGGCCGCGACCAACACAGCCTTGGACAACGGGGGACGCTCATACGGCCTGTGACGCTCACGCCCCAGCATCGTGATGCGTCCGCGGTAACCGTGTTCGCGCAGCGCATGGGCGGCGACCGCCGCAGCCTGCCCTGCACCAACGATGACGATGCCGGGCGATGTCATTTCGCAGCCGGCGACATGACGTAGACGTCATCGCCTTCCTGCTTCACGGCGTGCGTGCGCAGGTCCACGGTGACCGGCGCGCACATCGCCTTGCCCGTGCGAATGTCGAAGCGGCCCTGGTGCAGCGGGCATTCGACACAGCCGTCCTCGACATAGCCCTCCGACAGCAGCGCGGTGGCATGTGTGCACATGCTGTCCGTGGCGAAGAACTCGTCGTCGATACGAAACAGCGCGACCCCGTGGCCTGCGACGTTGACGGTTTTCGCTTCATCGTTTTTCAGCTCTCGCGCAGAAGCGACTTTGATCCAGTTCATGGCTCCATCCGGTGATTTCCGGACCTCTCAAAAAATAGTCAGTGAACTGTCATATTAGTTGGCTGTGCTCGCGATTTCAAGTACGGGTTTTTACTGTCCGATGCTGCACCACATTGGCTCTGACGGGCCCTAAGAGAACGCCATAAAAGGGCGAAAATCCAATGTAGTTGCACCAACTTTGCGAGTTCTTGCTGTTAGGGTTTGCATCGACAGAAGCTGTCTTCCATTGCGTCGACATCGGCCATATACTTGTGCACGTGAACTGTCATATCGTGCGGCTCAGATGTCGAAACGCACGTTGGCGATGAAGGCCCTTCTGCGGGGTGCGGCGAAGAGACCTGTTCTTGCGCGTCGATCACCTGGGCATTGCCGGGCATGGGCGGATTCGATGGAGTCCGGCACCAGGAAACCAGTCAAAAAAAGGAAACGCATGGACCGAGCAGACATTCCGGCGAGGCTGTTGAAGCGCGAGGGCATCGGCGCCCGGGTGCCTCGCAAGGAGGACGCGCGCCATCTCGTGGGAAAGGGCAACTTCGTAGGCGACTTCGTGCTGCCGGGCCTGCAGGAGGTCGCGTTCCTGCGCAGCCCGCTCGCGCACGCGGTGGTCACCGGCGTCGAGATTCCCGAGGCGCTCGCGGGCAAGGTGTTCGTGCGCGACATGATGTCGGATGCGGCGGACATCGGATCGCCGTCTTCGGTGCCCACCTACCAGTACTCGGCGCTGCCACCGTTGGCGTCGGGCAAGGTCCGTCACGTCGGCGAGGCTGTCGCGATGGCAGTGGCTCCGACGCGCGCCATCGCGGAAGACCTGCTGGAGGAAGTGGAGGTCGCGTACGACGAGCTGCCCGTCTACCACAGCACGGATTCCGCCCTCGCGGCCACGGGGGAGTTCATGCACCCCGAATGGAAGGACAACGTGTTCCTCACGCTGCGGGCCGATCGCGACTTCGAAGAACTCGCTGCGAAGGCGGAGGTGAAGGTCAGCCGCACGGTCGAGCTGTCGCGCCAATGCATCGTGCCGCTGGAGGGCAAGTCCGTCCTTGCCTACTGGGACTTCCAGACCGACCAGCTCGTGGTCGTCAGCGCCACCCAGGTCCCCCATCTGCTGCGCGTGGGCATCGCGCAGCACCTCGCGATGAACGAGGAAGCCGTTCGGGTCGTGTCCCCCGACGTCGGCGGCGCCTTCGGCTACAAGGGACAGCTCTATCCCGAAGACCTCTGCGTCGCCTGGCTGGCCAAGACCTATCGCACGCCGTTTCGCTACCTCGAGGATAGGCGCGAGCACCTGATCGTCGGCGCCAACACGCGCCAGCATCACTACCGGCTCACGGCCTATGCGGACCGCACGGGCAAGCTGCTGGCGCTGGACGCCGTCATCACCATCGACGGCGGCGCTTATTCCTACTATCCCTTCTTCGTCGGCCTGGAGCCAGGCCAGGCGATCGGCAACCTGCCCGGGCCCTACAGCTTCCGCGGCTATCGGTGCGAGACCCTGTGCGTTGCGACCAACAAGCCGGGGTTCATGGCCTATCGCGGCGTGGCGCGCACCGGCGTCTGCTTCGCGATCGAGCTGCTCATGGACGCCGTGGCCCGTGAGGTGGGGCGCGAGCCCTGGGAGGTGCGGCTGGAGAACCTGGTCCCGGCCTCGGCCATGCCCTATGTGAACGTGGCCAACAAGCACTTCGACAGCGGCGACTTCCCGGCAAGCCTGCGCCGCGCCGTGGAGATGATCGGACTGCAGGCCGTGCGCGAGCGCCAGGCGCGCGGCGAGCCCGACGGGCGGCTGATCGGTTTCGGCACGGCCACCTACACCGAGCAGTCCGCCCACGGCACGACGGTGTTCGCGAACTGGGGCCTGCCAGTGGTGCCCGGCTTCGACCAGGCGGTCGTCAGGATGACCGCGGACGGCGGACTCGAAGTGCGCGTGGGCGTGCACTCGCACGGCCAGGGCATGGAGACCAGCTTCGCGCAGATCGCCAACGACGTGCTCGGCATTCCGGTGTCGAGGATCCGGGTGGTGCACGGGGACACGGCACTCACGCCGTTTTCTTCGGGCACCTACGCCTCGCGCGCCACCGTCATGTCGGGAGGCGCCATCTCGGTCGCGTGCAAGGAACTGCTGCCGCGCATCCAGTCGATCGCCGCCTACCTCATGGGTGTGGATGCGCAGACCGTCGCATTGATCGAAGGACGCGCCGTGTCGGGCGACAAGTCGATCCCGCTGTCGGAGGTCGGGGGCGCGTGGTACCTCACGCCGCAGGACCTGCCCGCCGACGTTCATCTCGGCGGCCTGGAGGTGTCCCGTGCGTACAAGCCCAAGGTCGATACCGGCACCTTCACCTATGCGACGCATGCGGTGGTGGTGGCCGTCGACACCGAAACCGGCGAGGTCGAGATCCTCGACTACGTGGTCGTGGAGGACTGCGGGACCATGGTCAATCCCATGATCGTGGAAGGCCAGACCATCGGCGGCATTGCACAGGGCATCGGCACCGCGATGTACGAGGAGAGTCCGTACGACGAACAGGGCCAGCCGCTGGCCTCCACCCTGGCGGACTACATCCTGCCGGGCGCCACCGAGGTGCCGCGCATCCGCATCGACCATTTCGAGACACCTTCGCCGCACACCGAATTCGGAGCCAAGGGCGTCGGCGAAGGCGGTGCGATCGCGCCGCCGGCGGTGATCTTCAACGCGGTGAACGACGCCCTGCGCGGCACCGGCGCTGCCGAGGTGCTCATGACGCCCCTGACGCCACGCCGCCTGCTCGCGGCCCTCGAAAGCGCGAAGCGCGAAGAGGAGCACGCCCGATGAAAGCGCCGAAGTTCGCATACACGCGCGTCTTTGATGTCGGCGAGGCGATCGCTGCGCTGGCAGCAGGCGCAGGCGCCGCGAAGGCCATGAGCGGGAGCCAGTCCCTCGGGCCGATGCTCAACCTGCGGCTGGCGCGGCCTGCCCAGGTGGTCGACGTCGCGCAGATTCCCAGCCTGCGCACCGTCAGCCGCAAGGGCGACTGGATCGAGATCGGCGCCGCCGTCACCCATGCGGAGATCGAGGACGGCGTGCACCCGCCGCTGGCCGCGCATCCCATGCACCAGGTCGCAGGCGGGATCGCCTACCGCGCGATCCGCACCCGAGGCACCGTGGGCGGCAGCCTGGCGCATGCCGACCCCGCGGCCGACTGGGTGGTGGTGCTGGCGGCCCTCGGCGCGCGCATGATGGTCAGGTCGCCGCGCGGCGAACGCACGATCGACGCCGATGCGTTCATGCTCGGCGCCTACACGACCGTGCTCGAGTCCGATGAACTGATCGTGTCGGTCGCCGTGCCCTCGGAGACATCCTCCACGCATTGGGGATATCACAAGGTCTGCCGCAAGCCGGGCGAGTTCGCGGAGGCCAGTGCGGCAGTGTATTTCGACGCTTCGCGCGAGCGTGCGCGGATCGTCCTCGGAGCTGCCGACGGCCCTCCCCTTTTGCTGCTTGCGCTCGCAGCCGAGATCGCGCGCAACGGTGCCGGCGCGGCTGGCCGCGAGTCGCTGCGCTCAGCCGTGCGCGCTGCGCTCCCTGAACGCGACGCCATCGACCGGAAGCTCTTCACCGCCTGCCTGGAACGCGCACTCGAGCAGTCCGGCGTCCTGGCGGGCGCCAAACACGCGGAGTAAAAAGACTTGGACCCGATTTCCATTCAAGTGAACGGTCGCAGCATCAGCCGGCCGGCTGAGCCCAGGGTGCATCTGGGCGATTTCCTGCGCGACGAACTGCGCCTGACCGGAACGCACCTCGGCTGCGAGCACGGCGTGTGCGGCGCCTGCACCGTGCTCGTCGACGGCCAGCCCACGCGCTCGTGCATCACCTTCGCCGTGGCATGCGAAGGCCGGGAGGTCACCACCATCGAGGGCTACGAAGACGATGCGGCGATGCAGCGGCTGCGGCAGGCATTCACGCGCCACCATGCGCTGCAATGCGGCTTCTGCACGCCGGGAATGCTGACCACGGCACGTGACATCGTGCTTCGCCTGCCCGACGCCGACGAAGCGCGCGTGCGCCTCGAGCTGTCGGGCAACCTGTGCCGCTGCACGGGTTACCAGGGCATCGTCGACGCGATCCTGGACGTGCTCCAGCAGCAGCGAGACACCCCCGACGCGCAGTTCGAGCAGCTGCGCCAGCGACTGGCCGCACCGCGAATGATCGCGCTGAAACGCGTTGCCGCAGCGGCGCCCGCCGAATCGCCGGTGCCGTCGCCCGGCAGGACCGCGGCATCCGGCTCTGCCGCCGCGGCGGACATGGCGGAGGTCGATCCCGTGGCGATGGCCAAGGCCAAGGCGAAAGGCAACGCCATCGAGGTTCATTTCGACGTGCCTCATCCGGTCGACCGGGTGTGGGCATTCATGGGCGACCTGCCCGCGGTGGCGTCCTGCCTGCCGGGCGCGACCATCGACTCGCACGAGGGTGAAAAAGTCAAGGGCACGATCGCCATCAAGTTCGGTCCGATGTCCGCAGCCTTCGCCGGCGCGGCGCGGCTGGAGCGCGACGACGCCGCCCGGCGCGCCGTTCTTCGAGGTGCGGGCCAGGACAGCCTGAGCAAGTCGCGCACGCAGGGCGACATCACCTATCGGCTCGAAGCGCTCACCGCCGACAGCACCCGCGTCCACGTGGACATGATCTACGCGCTGCAGGGGCCGCTCGCGCAGTTCTCGCGATCGGGGCTCGTGAAGGATTTCGTACGCCGCATGGTGGCGGACTTCGGCAAGCAGATCTCCCGCAGGCTGAGCGGGCAGGCTGCTTCGGTCGACGAGTCGCAACCCACGGTCTCCATGGCCGCAATGATGTGGAGCGTGCTGTGGAACCGCATTCGAGGCTGGTTGGGAAGGCCGCCGCAGTCATGAGACCGTTCGTGCCGGCTGCCGCATCCCTTCCAGCGCAGCGGCGAAGCTTCGTGTCGATGCCGTTTGCGCCGCCAGCCGGAACGGCAGCGGGAGTGGGATCGGTCGGTGAATGCAACACCTCGGAGTCGCAATGAGTTTACTTCTTCATGGCTACCACGTGCGCGCCAACGGGGTGCGGCTGCACCTGCTGCGCTATGGCGGCCAGGGCCCGCGCATGCTGGTGTTGCCCGGCATCACGAGCCCGGCCATCACGTGGGGCTTCGTCGCCGAGCGACTGGCTCGCCACTTCGACGTCCATGTGCTGGATTTCCGCGGGCGGGGCCTGTCCTCCAGCGTGCCCGGCATAGACGCCAGCCTGGATGCCATGGCGGGCGACGTGCTCGATCTGCTGGAGGTGCTGGGGTGGTCGTCCGTCACGCTGCTGGGGCACTCCATGGGAGCGCGCGTCGCGATCCGCGCCGCGTCGCGCGACGCGCGCCGCCTCGACAGGTTGCTGCTGATCGATCCGCCCGTCTCCGGCCCCGGCCGCCGCCCCTATCCCGTGCCGCTGTCGTGGTACGTGGATTCCATCCGGATGGCCATCCAGGGCATCACGGCCGACGAGCTGCGTCCCTACGCGCCGACCTGGACGGACGAACAACTGCAACTGCGCGCCGAGTGGCTCCACACGTGCAGCGAGGAGGCGGTGGTCCAGGCGCATGCCGGTTTTCACAGCGACGACATCCACGCCGATCTGGCGAGCCTGCAGACGCCCGGGCTGCTCATGACGGCGGGGCGCGGCGGCGTCGTGCTCGCCGAAGACCTGGCGGAGATCGAAACCCTCGCACCCCACCTGAGGCAGTGCACGGCGAGCGATGCCGGCCACATGATCCCATGGGACGACGAGCTGAACTTCCACCGCCTGTTGGGTGAGTACCTCGAGCTCGACCTGCCGTAGCGGCGGGCGTTCTCGTTCCTATTGCATATGGGGGAGCCGATACACTCGCCGGCTGACACTATTGGCGATCTCGAGATGATGACGAAGCGTTCTCCCGCCCGGAAGAAGACAGGTGGCACCACCGAGGTGGAGGCGCCAAAGCCCAAGGGTCCAGAGCCATTCAATCCGCTGCGCGAAGTCATGTGGCGGCGTCCGGGATTCCTGATCCGCCGGCTCACTCAGATCGGCCAGGCGATCTTCTTCGATCTCTGCAAGTCCGAGAGCATCACGCCGCTGCAGATCGGCATGTTGACCGCGCTTTCGATGAATCCGTGGCTCGATCAGAAGGCCCTCGGCCGCGAGCTTTCACTGGATCGAACGACGACGGCCGAAGTGGTCAAGCGCCTGGTCGACAAGGGACTGGTCGAGACGCGCGTCAATCCGGACGATCGTCGATCGAGGCTGTCGGTGATCACCAAGGACGGACTGAACCTGATCAACGGCCTGCAGGAAAGCATCCACCGCTCGCAGGAACTCCTGATCGAGCCGCTGTCGCCCGAGGACCGCGCCGTCTTCATGAGGTTGCTCGCTCAGCTCGTGGATGCCCACGAAAAGATGGAGAAGCAGGACTAGCCCGTCTGGCTTGAAGCTTCGCGTCGTCCTGCCGTGTGCCCGGCGCCCCTGTTCGGGAGTAGCCGAGTCTTTCATTTACCTTGGATCTGCTTCGAAAGAAAAATCGAGATGAGTTACGTCGCGCCCCTCAAAGACATGCTGTTCGACATCGAACACCTGGCCAACATCGGCGAGATCGCGAAGCTGC
>NZ_JBQEQC010000030.1:32685-74483 GCF_052044195.1 Variovorax sp. 22077 | reverse complement strand
ACCGAACGGGCTCCCTTCAGCGCTACGGGAGCGGATGAACAATATCAGGAGGAGGGCCGCAGGCCCCGGGGGACATTCGCGGAGGGGAGTACCCGGCGGCCTGGGCACGCGCCCCGGACCGCCCGCCTCACTCTTCGTCGGCGTCGTTTCCAGTGAGGGCCAGGACTTCCTCGACGAAGGCCTCGAACAGCGGCAGCGAGGCCGGCAATCCTTCGAGAGATTCGGCTTCACCCGCATCGAAGAAATGCTGCTTGCCGGCAGGAATGGAAGCCCACTCACCAGCCTCCAGGAGCAGCCCCAGATAACCGTCCGGAGTCGGAACATAGAACAGCCCCGCGCTATCAAGCACGCGCTGCCCCTTCTTCTTGCCGCGCCCCCAGCTCACGCCCTGCCCGGCCAGGTGTTCGGTGATCCAGCCGTCGCACACATGCGTGTCGCGCCAGCTTCCCTGAGCATCGAATACGGCCAGAACGGGCATGGGGAGCCTTTCTTGAAAGGAGGATTACTGCAGGAAGCTGGGCTTGGCGTAGCCCTGGAACTTGCTGTCGACCACCGCCTTGAACTCCTTCGAGCGGTAGGCATCGGCGATGTCCTTGGCCCACTGGGTGTTCTTGTCGGCGGTCTTCACGGCGACCACATTCAGGTAGTAGTCGGGCGTCTTTTCGAGCACCACGGCTTCGGTGAGCTTCAGGCCCGAGGAGATCGCGAAGTTGCCGTTGACGATGGCGTACTCGGTATCGCCGAGCGAGCGCGGCAGTTGGGCGGCTTCGAGCGGAATGAACTTCAGCTTCTTCGGGTTCTCGGCCACGTCCTTCTCGGTGGCGCGCAGCGGATCGATGCCGGTCTTCAGAGTGAGCAGCTTGTTCTGCTCCAGCAGCACCAGCGCGCGGGCCAGGTTGCTCGGGTCGTTCGGCAGCGTCACGCGATCGCCTTCCTTCACGTCGGCCAGCGTCTTGCGCTTGGTCGAGTACACGCCCATCGGCGCGATCGGGCCCTGCACCAGTTCGGCGAGGTCGAGCTTCTGGTCAGCCGCAAACTTCTTCAGGTAGACCTGATGCTGGAAGAAGTTGGCGTCGAGCGAGCCCTGGGCCAGCGCGAGGTTGGGCTGGACGTAGTCGTTGAACTCGACCAGCTTCACCTTGTAGCCCTTCTTCTCGAGGATGGGCACGATGCCCTGCTTGAGCTGGTCGGCGTTGGAGCCGGCGGTGCCGCCGATCACCAGGTTCTTCTTGGCGAGGTCTTGCGCATGGGCCTGCAGCGAGAGGCCGCCCAGCGAAAGGGCTGCCAGCGACAGGGCGAGAACGGAACGGCGCAGGAAAACGGTCTTCATGAGATTGGAAAAACGAGAGAGGAAGAAAGAAAGATCAACGCTTGTCGAGCCTGCGTGCCGTGGCGTTGCCGGCGAATTGCAGGATCTGTACCAGCACGACGAGCAGCGCCACGGTGAGCACCATCACGTCGGTCTGGAAACGGTAGTAGCCGTAGCGGATGGCCAGGTCGCCGATGCCGCCGCCGCCCACCACGCCGGCCACGGCCGAATAGGAAAGGAAGCTCACGGCCAGCACGGTCAGCGCCAGCACCAGGCCGGAGCGGGCCTCGACCAGGAGCACGCGCCAGACGATCTGGAGCTCGGTCGCGCCCATGGCGTGTGCCGCCTCGATCACGCCGCGCGGCACTTCGCGCAGGCACTGGTCGACCAGCCGCGCCAGGTAGGGAATGGCCGCGAACGACAGCGGCACCGCGGCCGCCAGCGGCCCGATCGAGGTGCCCGCGATCACCCGCGTGAACGGCACCAGCGCCACCAGCAGGATGATGAAGGGGAACGAGCGCACCGTGTTCACCAGCCAGTTGAGCACCAGGAACGCCGGCTTGTTCTCCAGCGACTGGCCCGGCCCCAGCAGGAACAGCAGGATGCCCAGCGGACCGCCGATCAGCACGGCCGCCGACAGGCCGATGGCCAGCATCAGGAAGGTCTGGCCGGTGGCGACCCAGAGCTCCGGGAGGATGGGAGCGATGTTCTCAAACATAGGCCAGCTCCTGCGCGCCCGCCTGGGCGGACGGTTGCGCCGCGCGGGATTCGCGCGCATCGCGCTCGCGGCGGCGCACCAGCTCGTCGATCTCGCGGCCCAGCGCGGTCTTGCGTTCTGCCTCGCCGGCCGCATCGACCGCGAACTGCTCCACCAGCCGACCCTTTTCAAGAATGGCCACGTTGCGGCACAGCACCTCGACCACCGACAGCTCGTGCGTGACGATCACGATGGTCACGCCGATCTTCTGGTTGATGTCGCGCAGCGTCTCCAGCAGGGAGCGCGTGGTTTCGGAGTCGAGCGCCGAGGTGGGCTCGTCGCACAGCAGCACCTGCGGGCGCGGCGCCAGCGCGCGGGCGATGGCCACGCGCTGCTTCTGGCCGCCGGAGAGCTGGGCCGGGTAGGTGTCGATCTTCTCCGCCAGGCCGACCAGGGCCAGGCACTCGCGCACGCGCGCGTCGATTTCGGCCTTGGAGTGGCGGCCGTGGATCTTCAGCGGGAAGGCCACGTTGTCGAACACCGTGGCGTTCTGCAGCAGGTTGAACTGCTGGAAGATCATGCCGATGTTCTGGCGCGTGTCGCGCAGCTCGCTGCGCGAGAGCGTGGTGAGGTCGCGACCGCCGACGAAGACGCGGCCCGCGTCGGGCCGCTCCAGCAGGTTGATGAGGCGCAGCAGCGTGGACTTGCCGGCGCCGCTCTTGCCGATCAGGCCGAACACGTCGCCCTGCTGGATGTCGAGCGACAGCGACTGCACGGCGTCGAACACCTCGCCGTTGGGCAAGGCGAAGGATTTCTGCACCGATTGGAGACGGATGACTGGCGCCGCGTGATCGCCGCGGCCCTGGTCAGGCGTAGGGTGGGTCATGGAGAAGAAGCGCGGCCCGCGCGGGTGGCGCAGGTCGCGAGGTTCGCAGAAAGGTGCCGAGTATGAAAAGAAACGCAGCGAAAGGGAACGAACAAATCGGCGCTTGCTTATGCACCAAAGCGCATAAGGGCACCCCCTACACCGCTTTCCGTCGCCATATGGGCCATATGGATATGAGCATTGGTTCGTTCCCTTCGGCATCGGGCAATGCCACATTCGCGCCTTCGTTTTTTTCGATTCGCGCAAGCACATGCATACCAATTTCCGCCGCCGCACCTTCGCCCTCGCCACCCTGGCAGCCGCCCTCTTCGCAGGCTCCGGCGCATTCGCGCAGGACAAGAACTCGATCAAGGTCGGCGTCTCCGTCGGCAACGGCGAGCAGATCTTCGAGGTGGTCAAGAAGGTCGCCGCCAAGGACGGCCTGAACATCCAGGTCGTGGTGTTCAACGACTACCAGCTGCCCAATGCCGCCCTGGCCTCGGGCGACCTCGACGCCAATGCCTTCCAGCACCAGCCCTTCCTGGACAACCAGAACAAGGCGCGCGGCTTCGACATCGTGCCCGTGGGCCTGACCATCACCGCGCCGCTGGGCTTCTACTCGCGCAAGATCAAGTCCATCGACCAGCTGCCCGACGGCGCCTCGGTCGGCATCCAGAACGACCCGTCCAACGGCAACCGCGCCCTGCTGCTGCTTCAGTCGGCAGGCCTCATCACGCTGAAGCCCGAGGCGGTGAAGAACAACAACGCCACCCCGCTGGACGTGGTGACCAACCCCAAGAAGCTGAAGCTGGTGGCCCTCGACGCCGCCCAGCTGCCGCGCTCGCTGGACGACCTGACCATCGCCTCCATCAACAACGACTACGCCGAGAAGGCCGGCCTGTCGCTGAACAAGGACGCGGTGATCAAGGAATCGCCCAAGAGCCCCTACGCCAACCTGATCGCGGTGCGCCGCGCCGACAAGGACAAGCCCTGGGCCAAGCGCCTCGTGGCGGCCTACCAGTCGCCGGAGGTGAAGAGCTTCATCGAGACGCAGTTCAAGGGATCGCTGGTTCCGGCGTTCTGAATCCGGTCTTTCTCCCTCCCCCGCTGGGGGAGGGCCGGGGTGGGGGCAAGCGGCGCTCGCATGGAACGCTCTGCCCGCCCCCATCCGCCCTTCCCCCAGAGAGGGAAAGGAGCAATACGGTGCCCTCCTCGGCGGAACACCGGAGCATGAGAAAATGCCCGGTTTCCCCCGAACACAGTCAGGACACCCCATGGACGCAGAACAGATCAACCAAATCGGCGCGATGCTCGCGGACCTGAGCGCCCGGACGGTCGATTTACGGAGGTATCTTTGACTACGATGCCAAAGCCGAACGCCTGAGGACGGTCAACGCATCGCTCGAAGATCCCAACGTCTGGAACGACCCGAAGAAGGCCCAGGAACTGGGCAAGGAAAAGAAGTCGCTCGACGACGTGGTCGTCACGCTCGACCGGCTCACCAGCGGCCTGGCCGACAACACCGAGCTCTACGAGATGTCGAAGGAAGACGGCGACATCGCCGGCCTGCAGGCCATCGCGGATGACGCCGCCGCGCTCGAAGCCGACATCAAGCAGCTCGAATTCCGCCGGATGTTCAACAACCCGGCCGACCCGCTGAACGCCTTCATCGACATCCAGGCCGGCGCCGGCGGCACCGAGGCCTGCGACTGGGCCAGCATGCTGCTGCGCCAGTACACGAAGTACGCCGAGCGCAAGGGCTTCAAGGCCCAGCTCGAGGACGAAACCCCCGGCGACACCGCCGGTATCAAGAGCGCCACCATCAAGGTCGAAGGCGACTACGCCTTCGGCCTGCTGCGCACCGAGACCGGCGTGCACCGCCTCGTGCGCAAGTCGCCCTTCGACTCCTCGGGCGGGCGCCACACCAGCTTCGCCAGCATCTTCGTCTACCCGGAGATCGACGACTCCATCGAGATCGAGATCAACCCGGCCGACGTGCGCACCGACACCTTCCGCGCGAGCGGTGCCGGCGGCCAGCACATCAACAAGACCGACTCGGCCGTGCGCCTGACGCACATCCCGACCGGCATCGTGGTGCAGTGCCAGGACGGCCGCAGCCAGCACAGCAACCGCGACGTGGCCTGGAAGCGCCTGCGCTCGCGCCTGTACGACCACGAGATGCGCAAGCGCCAGGAAGAACAGCAGAAGCTGGAAGACAGCAAGACCGACGTGGGCTGGGGCCACCAGATCCGCAGCTACGTGCTGGACAACAGCCGCATCAAGGACCTGCGCACCAACGTCGAGGTCTCGGCCACGCAGAAGGTGCTCGACGGCGACCTCGACGTGTTCATCGAGGCCTCCCTCAAGCAGGGCGTGTGATACCGATGAGCCTGCAAAGCCTGAAGGGTGGCAAGGTCGAAGCCTTCATCTTCGACATGGACGGCACCATGATCGACTCCATGCCCTGGCATGCGCGGTCGTGGGTCGAATTCGTGGCGCGCCACGGCCTGAAACTCGACGTGAGCGACATCCTCGCGCGCACCACGGGCCGCACCGGCGCCGAGTGCATGCGCGAACTGTTCCAGCGCGAGCTCTCCGACGAGGAGTGCCTGGCACTGGTGCACGAGAAGGAAGAGATCTACCGCGCGATGTTCAGCGACAACTTCACCGAGGTGGCGGGCTTCACGGCCTTCGCCAAGGCGGCGGTTGCACGCGGCTTGAAGGTGGCCGTCGGCACGGCCGGCGACCGGCACAACATCGAGTTCGCCATGTCGCGCCTGAAAATGGACCCGCTGCCGCTGGCCATCGTGGGCGGCGACGAGGGTTTCACCGGCAAGCCCACGCCCGCCATCTTCCTGGAAACCGCGCGCCGCATCGGCGTTGCACCCGAGCGCTGCATCGTCTTCGAGGACGCCCCCTTCGGCATCGAGGCTGCCCGCCGCGGCGGCATGCGCGCCGTGGCCGTATGCAGCACCCATACCGCAGCCGAGCTGGCGGGCCCTCATGTGATCGCCGCGGTTCGCGACTACGACGAACTCGCCCATTCGAAATTTCTGGAGACCCTCGATGCTGCTACGTGACGCACAAGGCCAACCGATCGCCATCCGCCGCGAAGACTACGCCGCTCCGGCCTACTGGATCGACACCGTCGACCTGACCTTCGACCTCGACCCCGCCAAGACCCGCGTGCTCAATCGCATGCAGATGCGCCGCAACCCCGATGTGCCGGTGCAGCCGCTGCGCCTGGACGGCGACGAGCTGAACCTGGCGCGCGTGCTGGTCAACGGCCAGGGCGCGTCGTTCCGCATGGAAGGCGACCAGCTCGTCATCGACGGGCTGCCCGATGCGTTCGAGCTCGAGATCTTCACCACCTGCTGCCCCATCAAGAACACCAAGCTGATGGGCCTGTTCGTGAGCGAGGACACCTTCTTCACGCAGTGCGAGGCCGAGGGCTTCCGCCGCATCACCTACTTCCTCGACCGTCCGGACGTGATGGCGAGCTACACCGTCACCCTGCGCGCCGCCAAGGCCGCGTACCCGGTGTTGCTGTCGAACGGCAACCTCGTCGAACAAGGCGAGCTGCCCGAGGGCCGCCACTTCGCGAAGTGGGTCGACCCGTTCAAGAAACCCAGCTACCTGTTCGCCCTGGTGGCGGGCAAGCTGGTGGCGCGCGAGCAGCGCATCAAGGCGCGCAGCGGCAAGGAACACCTGCTGCAGGTGTACGTGCGCGCCGGCGACCTCGACAAGACCGAGCACGCGATGAATTCGCTCATCAACTCGGTGCTGTGGGACGAGGCCCGCTTCGGCCTGCCGCTGGACCTCGACCGCTTCATGATCGTCGCCACCAGCGACTTCAACATGGGCGCCATGGAGAACAAGGGCCTGAACATCTTCAACACGAAGTACGTTCTGGCCAACCAGGCCACCGCCACCGACGCCGACTACAGCAACATCGAGAGCGTGGTCGGCCACGAGTACTTCCACAACTGGAGCGGCGACCGCGTGACCTGCCGCGACTGGTTCCAGCTCTCGCTGAAGGAAGGCCTCACCGTCTTCCGCGACCAGGAATTCAGCCAGGACCTGTGCGCCGACGCATCGGCACGCGCCGTCAAGCGCATCGAGGACGTGCGCGTGCTGCGCACCGCCCAGTTCCCCGAGGACGCAGGCCCCATGGCCCACCCGGTGCGGCCCGACAGCTACATCGAGATCAGCAACTTCTACACCGTCACCATCTACGAGAAGGGTGCCGAGGTGGTGCGCATGATGCAGACGCTGGTCGGCCGCAAGGGCTTCGAGAAGGGCATCACGCTCTACTTCGAGCGCCACGACGGCCAGGCCGTGACCTGCGACGACTTCGCGCAGGCGATCGCCGACGCCAACCCTGAATCGGAACTCGCACGCCTGCTGCCCCAGTTCAAGCGCTGGTACAGCCAGGCCGGCACGCCGCGCCTCGCCGCCCACGGCGTGTACGACGCGCAGAACCGCAGCTACACCCTGAGCGTGGTGCAGAGCTGCCCGCCCACGCCGGGCCAGCCGACCAAGGAGCCGTTCGTCATTCCGGTGAACATCGGCCTGCTCGACGCCAGCGGCCGCGAACTGCCGTTGCAGCTCGAAGGCGAAAGCGACGTGACGCGCGGCACCCGCACCCAGGTGCTGTCGCGCGCCGGCGAGCAGATCACCTTCGTGGGCCTCGACGCCGAGCCGGTGCCCTCCATCCTGCGCGGCTTCAGCGCACCGGTGATCCTCGACTTCGAGTACACCGACGCCCAGCTGCTGACCCTGCTGGCCAACGACCCCGATCCGTTCAACCGCTGGGAAGCCGGCCAGCGCCTTGGCCTGCGCGCCGCGCTGAACGGCATTGCCGCGCTGGCCACCGACACCACGCCGGTGCTGAACGAGGCGTACATCGACGCCATGCGCAGCGTGCTGCGCAACCCGCAGCTCGACGCCGCCTTCAAGGAACTGGTGCTCACGCTGCCGTCGGAAACCTACATCGCCGAGCAGCTCGACGTGGTCGATCCGCAGCGCGTGCACCTGGTGCGCGAAGCCATGCGCGCCCAGCTGGCCACCGCCCTCTTCGCCGACTGGCAATGGGCGTACGAGGAGAACCACGACACCGGCGCCTACAGCCCCGATCCGACCTCCTCGGGCCGCCGCGCGCTGGCGGGCATGGCGCTCAATTTCCTGTGCCTGGCGGCGCGCTCCTCGGGCGACGTCGTGTGGCCGGGCAAGACGCTGCAGCGCTTCAAGGACGCGGGCAACATGACCGACCGCTTCAACGCGCTCAACGCTTTGGTCGCGTCGGGCCACACGCTGGCGGCGCAGGCGCTCGCTCGCTTCCACGCCATCTTCAAGGACGAGGCGCTGGTCATCGACAAGTGGTTCTCGCTGCAGGCCGGCGCGCCCGACCGCGGCGGCGACATCCTGCCGCTGGTGAAGCAGCTGATGAAGCACCCCGACTTCTCGCTGAAGAACCCGAACCGCGCGCGCAGCGTGATCTTCAGCTACTGCAGCGCCAACCCCGGTGCCTTCCACCGCCCCGACGCGGCCGGCTACGTGTTCTGGAGCGAGCGCGTGATCGAGCTCGACGCCATCAACCCGCAGGTCGCCGCCCGCCTCGCACGCGCGCTCGACCGCTGGAGCAAGCTGGCCGAGCCGTACCGCAGCGCCGCGCGCGAAGCCATTGCCCGCGTGGCCGCCAAGCCCGACCTGAGCAAGGACACGCATGAAGTCGTGACCCGCGCCCTGGCAGGAAACTGAGCACACCCCCAGGCTGCGCGCACTTCGCGTCGATTCGCCCCCCCTTGCAGGGGGCAACACCTGCGGCCCGGCAAAGCCGGTTCCGCGGTGTTTCGCGAACAGACCCTCAACATTGCATAGGACAGATCCCATGGCCCAGAAGATTTCCCTCACCCGCTACCTCGTCGAACAGCAGCGCGCCGACGGCCTCATTCCCGGCCAGCTGCGCCTGCTGCTCGAAGTGGTCGCGCGCGCCTGCAAGAGCATCAGCCAGGCCGTCAACAAGGGCGCGCTGGGCGGCGTGCTCGGCACGGCCGAGAGCGAGAACGTGCAGGGCGAAATCCAGAAGAAGCTGGACATCATCGCCAACGAAGTGCTCATCGAGGCCAACGAATGGGGCGGCCATCTCGCGGCCATGGCCAGCGAGGAAATGGACAGCATCTACGTAGTGCCGAACCGCTACCCGCAGGGCGAGTACCTGCTCATGTTCGACCCGCTCGACGGCAGCAGCAACATCGACGTGAACGTCAGCATCGGCACCATCTTCAGCGTGCTGAAGAAGCCCGACGACCACCCCGGCGTGCAGGAAGCCGACTTCCTGCAGGCGGGCACCCAGCAGGTGGCCGCCGGCTACTGCATCTACGGCCCGCAGACCACCCTGGTGCTGACCGTGGGCAACGGCGTGGCCATGTTCACTCTCGACCGCGAACAGGGCAGCTTCGTGCTGACGCAGGAAGACATCCAGATCCCGCCCGACACCAAGGAATTCGCAATCAACATGAGCAACATGCGCCACTGGGACGAGCCCGTGAAGCGCTACATCGACGAATGCCTGGCCGGCAAGGAAGGCCCGCGCGGCAAGGACTTCAACATGCGCTGGATCGCCAGCATGGTGGCCGACGTGCACCGCATCCTGATGCGCGGCGGCGTCTTCATGTACCCGTGGGACAAGCGCGAGCCCGAAAAGGCCGGCAAGCTGCGCCTGATGTACGAAGCCAACCCAATGAGCTGGCTGGTCGAGCAGGCAGGCGGCGCGGCCACCAACGGCAAGCAGCGCATCCTGGATCTGCAGCCCACCAAACTGCACGAGCGCGTGAGCGTGATGTTGGGTTCTAGAAACGAAGTAGAGCGTTTGACGCAGTACCACGCCGAGAAGGCCTGATTTTTGGCTATAATCTGAGGCTTCGCCGGTGTAGCTCAGTCGGTAGAGCAGCTCATTCGTAATGAGAAGGTCGGGTGTTCGATTCATCTCTCCGGCACCAAATCAAAAGCCCCGCTATTTTTTCGATAGCGGGGCTTTTTGTTTGCGGCTCTGAAGCCTTCCAGACGATGGGCCCCTCAATGCGGGTTGCCCGCTCTTCCTGGAATTCGAATCAACGCACGAAAGTCGGTGCGACGGACCGCCTCCTGCGGCCCGATGAAACGGAAGCCTCGCGCTCCCGTTTCGCACAAGGAGGGTTCAGGCTTCCCTGTTTTCCTTGATGTTCCAGCCCAGCACCGTCTCGGCACCCTTGCCGCCCTTGTCGGTCTGTTCCCAGTACTGCTGCTTCACCTTCGCAGCCTGGAACGAGTACTGCACGAACACCGCATCGGAGCCCTGCTCGGCCGTGTACTGCACCGAGGTGACCAGCACTTCCTCGAGCGTCACGCGCGTGTATTCGATCTGCGAGCCGCCGGCCTTGCACACCGACACTTCCACCTTGCCCAGGTGCTTGCCGCTCGCGCAGTTCTTCAACACTGAGGGCGCCGCCTTGTCGATGCGCGCCAGCACCTGCAGGTCGTTGAAGCTGGCCTTGCCGACACCGCCTCCACCGCCGCTGACCATGTTGCCGGGCTGCGTGGCGCCCCATGCGAACGACTTGATGTCGGTCCACTCCTTGTGGTTCGAGTCCTTCGATTCGCCGTTCGCGCCCTCTACGCGCATGAACATGTCTACTGCCATGATTGATCGTTCCTTTGTTGTGGCGCCCCCTCCGGGCACCGTGGAGATTTGCCGCCACTGCAGCGGCAAGATTGAAATCCGGTCATGGCGGCACTCGTGTCGTGCCGCCTTCCGGGCCAACCGCCTGCGATGTTCGGACCGGACCGTGACAAGTGGATTGAATTCGGATGAATTCCTGTCCTGATCGCGCCATTTCTCACGAATCACTTTTCACGTGCCTCGAAGAGGCAATCAAAAAGGGTTAATCAGAAATCAGCCAGGGCGTTGCACCAGAGAACCAAAGCAGTTCATTCGCCCGCTTCTCGCCAAATGCAAAAGGCCCGCCATCGAAACGATGGCGGGCCCTTGATCGCAGGTGCTGGAAGAGGCTACGAGGACACCTCGCTCAACCACCTCGCGGCCAGCACCGGCACCAGTTCGGCTGCCCTGCCCTGCATGAAGGTGAAGCCTCGCGGCACCTCCTCCATGTCGAGTGCGACGAGCACCTTCTGCGCGCTGCGGTCCGCATACTGCACGAGCGATGCCGCCGGATAGACCGTGAGCGAGGTGCCGACGACAAGCACGCGTGCCGCAGTCGCCACGTGCTCTTCGGCCTCCTCGAAGTGCTGCACCGCTTCACCGAACCACACGATGTCGGGCCGCAGCTGGGTGCCGTCTTCACAGAGTTGTCCCATGGCAATGGGATCGCCATCGATGCGATAGCGCTTCGGCTCGGGCTCGGAGGTGCCACGCGCATAGGCAAGTTGCCCGTGCAGGTGCACCACGTTGCGCGACCCGGCACGCTCATGCAGCGCATCGACGTTCTGCGTGACGATCACGACTTCGTAGGCCTGCTCGAGCGACGCGATCGCCATGTGCGCCGCGTTGGGCTGCGCCTGCCACGCCTTCTCGCGCCGCTCGTTGTAGAAGGCCAGCACCGCCTCCGGGTGCTGCTGCCAGCCTTCGGGGCTCGCAAGCTCCTGCCAAGAGTAGCTGTTCCACAGGCCCTTGGCGTCGCGGAACGTAGGCAGGCCGCTCTCGGCACTCACACCGGAGCCCGAGAGCACGACGATCTTGTTCGGCTGGACCTGGGGTTTCATGCTTCGGTGCTCCTTCTGTGTGGCTGCCGTTGAATTGTGGCTCCCCGAACACGGATCGAACGTGTGACCTGCGCATTAACAGTGCGCCGCATCTACCAGCTGAGCTACCGGGGAAAAGTGGATTGAAGGATGTGGATGGAGGCGCGAAGCGGAGTCGAACCGGGCTGGACGGATTCGCAATCCGCGGCACTGTCGCCTTGCCATCACGCCGGAATCACGCCTGATGATGGCGTCGTTGGTGGATCGTCTTCGAGTCGAACGAAGTTTTCCCGAAGGAGACGGGGTTACAGCCCGCTGCAGTCGCCAGTGCTGCTCACGATCCATCGAAAGCAAAAGTCGTTTGACGAATGGCGTTCCGCAGGGGAATCGAACCCCTGGCTTCCTCCTGGACAGGGAGGCACTCTGGCCACTGAGTTAGCGGAACGAAAGAAGGAAAAGAGAAAGCTGGCAAGCCCTCAAGGATTCGAACCTTGGATCCCGGGATCAAAACCCGGTGCCTTGGACCACTAGGCGAAGGGCTGGCAAAAATCGGTTGGCGCGCGCGGAAGGATTCGAACCTTCAACCGTTGGGTTTGGAGTCCAGTGCTCTGCCAGTTGAGCTACACACGCACAAGAAAAAGCGAAAGAGAAAAGATGGTCTGAGTGGCAGGATTTGAACCTGCAGCCTCCTGCTTCCAAGGCAGGCCGTCTACCAGATTGACACTACACCCAGAAAAATTGGTGCCCCAGGGGAGACTCGAACTCCCAGAATTCCGCTTCTAAGGCGGACACGTCTACCAGTTGCGTCACCGGGGCTGAAAAGAAAACCATTGGCTGTTGCGAATTTTTAAGGAGCACTCACAAGGGCCGAACCTTGTGCGGGCAGCACGATCGCTGCTCGTGAACGAATGGCATGAAAACGAAGAGGCCCGGAACCTCGCGGTGTCCGGGCCTCTTCTGTTCGAGAGAGAGCTTGGGAGGTCTGCGCCTATGCGCGCCCTCCACCCGGTTGCACCTGATCCTGGTAATCGCACGGCCACAGATTGGCCTGCGGCATGGACGTCGGATACGGGAGTTGATTGAATTGCTGCTGCTGCAGCAGCGGCTGCAGGCCGAAGCCATCGTGCGAAGCGATGCGCACGAACACGTTGCCCGATGCGGGGCAAGTGCTGTAGATGCGGATCGTTGCGGCTTTCACGTTGGGTCCTGTTGGCGTTGAGTGGGATGGACTGTAAATAGTCTTTACACAATCGTCAACTGCTTGGACAAACTTTTTTCAAGCACCGTTGCTGCGAGCGGCGGACAGCGACGCCTTCAATGCGACGATGAGTGCCGCGTAGCCCTCCGCACTGTCTGTGGGCTTCAAAAAGGGCGTCCGCAACCAATGACGGCGGTGTAGGCGCCATGCGCTCATGGAGTTGAATGTCAGTCGCAGAACGCCGCGAGCCCCATGCCCTGCGCCTTCGCTTGGGTCAAGATCGCGTGCGTCGACTTGAAGGCCGCGATCTGCGCGTGTTGAGCGCCAGCTTCAGGGGCGTTGACGGTGAATACCTCGAGCATGGTCACGACCTGCTCGGCGCGCAGCAGCGAATCGTCGAAGTAGTCGAGGTTTACGCCTTCTGGGCACATCTGTCCAAGAGGGCTCCGATTGCGCGATGCGCATCCATATCAACAGAGCCCGCATGCTCAAGGCCACGGGGGTCTTTCGGCAAGTGCCGCAGGTCGGCTCGACGAAGTAGAGGTCCAGCATTCGGCACTCTATCGGGGCATCCGTTTCGCCAGTTCGGCGCAGGTCAGGTCCAGGCCATCGGCGTGCGTTGCCAACGGCACGCCAAGCTTGTTTTCCAGGCTCTCGAGCCACTGGAAGAAGCCGACGGTGTGCACTTCGTCGGCCTCGGTCATCTCGAAGATTCCGTTGCTCGCATGCGACCGCTGGACGATCTCGATGAGCGAGATGAACGACGCCAGATCCTTCGCGATGTCGGTGATGTCCAGCGCGCGTATAGCGCGGATCAGGCACAGCTCTTCCTGCAGCGGTATCACGGTCGGCTGCGCCGTCCAGTGCGCCAACAGTTTGCTGAGGGCCGTTGTGGTCATGGCACCACTGTGTACTTGAGATCCCTGTGCTTGACCTTGATTACCGAGTTCGTGAAGACGATCTCGTGACTAAGAAAGCCGTCCTCGAGCACCAGCATTTCATCGATGAGCCAATCGCCGTGGGACCGGTCGCCAGCGGGCCAATCGCTCTTGGTTTTCTCGACCGCATAGGACTGCACGTCGCGATAGTGCAGCGTGATGCGATTCCCATGCGCTCCGGCCAGTTGCATCTCGATGTCATTCGCCCGGAAGTCGCCGTCTTCGAACTCTCGTACGAGCAACTGCTCCAGCCTTGCATCGTGCGGGCATCGCTCGTCCCGATGCTCATAGTGCCACGCTGCACTCATGAATTCGAGAGCGTCCGTCGGCACCAGGCTGCTTACCTGCCGTACATAGGCCGGATAGGCGGAGCTATCCATGGAGTAGCCGTCGCTGGTTTCACTGAACTTGATGATTTTCATGGTGCTTGATGATCAACATCCTGAAAGCCCGCTCTTGCGCACGCGCTCCGAATACTCTCTGGCCGCTACGCGGCTGTTGGGTGTTCCCAGAGCAGGCAGTTTTCCTATCTTTCTCAATTCATCGACGGCGATGCCGTTCAGCACGTTGGATACCTTCGGCGTGACCTTCACTTCGGCGCCGACAGTACCGTGCTTGTTGAAGAAGCCGTCTGGCCCGTAGATGCCAGCTTCGGTCCCGTTGGGTTTGTACACGTGTATCTCGAAAGACGAACCAGTACTCGTGTTGAATCGGTCGATTCTTGCCCTGTAGCCATCGGGCAGGGACAAAGGTGCCTTGGGCGCCCAGCCCCACGGGTCGATCCACGACACAGGATTGGGCGCATAGCTCTGCAGATTGTTCCCGCCAGCAAGGCCGATGGGGTCCGGGCTGATGAAGCGGCCAATGTCGGGGTCATAGAAACGGAAGGTGTTGTAGTGCAGGCCGATGTCGCGGTCCAGGTACTGGCCCTGGAATCGCATGTTCTGCTCGATTCTTGGCAGTGCCTTGTTCGCAGGGGAGGCGGCGCGGCCGTCGAGCAAAGTGGACTCCCACTGCTCGGTCACAGCACCGCCCCACGTGCGATAGCTCGCTCGCCAGCATATCCGGCCGGCCTGATCCGTCAGTTCCTCAGGCAGGCCGGCCTGATCCGTGTGAAGGTGGAAGATGTTCGCAGGTGCAGCGGCACCAGCCTCGCCAGCGGCGGCATCGAGCCGCGCCAGCGGCATGTAACTGCCAGGCTCGTAAACGTGGCTCGTCACTTGCGAGCCGCGCCGCTCCTCGATCAGCCGCATCCCCTCCCAGACAAACCGCGTACTGCCGAACGCATCGTGCTTGGCCACGCGCCGCCCGATCGCGTCGTAGTCGAAGCGCGTGACCTGCGTGGTGGCTTCGGGCGTGCACGGCCGCCGCGTGGTGTGCACAGCCACGAGGCGGCTTTCGTCATCCCATTCGAAGCGCTGGTCGGTGTGCCTGCCCGACAGCTTGCGCACCAGCCGGCCGTGGCCGTCGTAGCTGTAGCGCTTGTCCTCGAACACGCGCACGAGGTTGTCGCGCACGTAGCCGGGCGCGGTTGATGCGTCGAGCAGGTTGCCTGCTGGGTCGTAGGCAAAGCGCTCGCTGTTGGCCGCGCTGCGCACGCTCTCTTCGATGCGGCCGGTGGCGTCGTATCTGTGCCCCGTCGTGCCCTGCAGCGAATGCCGGCTCTGCCGCAACTCACCCACGGGGTCGTAGCTGTATTCCTTCATCAGACCGTCGAGCAGGCGGGCCCCGGGGGTGCCCGTGGCGTCGATGGCCTGGCGCCAGCTCGGGTCTTGCGTAGTGAATGCCGAATCCAGTCCGCCGGGGCGACACCACGACGCGGCCCGCCGGCCCAGTGGGTCCAGCGCGAATCGGGTGTGCAGCGCACCCTGGCTGCGCGCCACTTCGCGGTGCAGGTCGTCGCGCTCGATGTCGCTGATGAGCTGGTGCACCTCGGGTGCATCGCCGTGCTGCTGCGACAAGTTGACCTGATGCAGGTGGCCGGAACCGTAGTACAGGTAGTTCAACGCACGCTGCACGCCCGGCTGCGACGCGATGGTGGGCAGCACGGTCTGCGTGCGGTTGCCGAGTTCGTCGTGCGTGTGGCGCAGGGTGTGGGTTTCGCCGCTGAGCTCGTCGACGGCCGTCTCTTCGATCAGCCGGCCCAGCTTGTCGTAGGCGAACACGGTGCGGTGCAGCACGCGTGCTTCGCCGTTGGTGCCGGGTTGTGGCGCCTCCAGCTTGATCGCCTCGGTCAGCCGGTCCAGTTGGTCGTAGCTGTAGCGGTAGTGGTGGCTCCCGGTGCGTTTCTCGACGAGGCGGCCCACGGCGTCGCGCAGCAGTTCGGTGCGCAGGGGGCCGGCCGGGCGATGCGGCTCGGCGCCATCTTGCAATGCGAGGTCGTCGTCGCCAATGCCCGGCACATGGGTGATGCACACCGGCCAGCCGTTGGCGTCGTATTCCACATGTACGCGCGTGCCGCCCACCCGCCGCTCTTCCACCACGCGGTCGGCGGCGTCTCGCACGAACTCGAAGTGCAGGCCGTTCTCGTTGACGAGCGCCTGCAGGCGCTGGGCGCTGTCGTAGTGCCACGCGATGCGGCGTCCCTCGGCGTCCTGTCGCACCAGTGGCTGGCCGCGCAGGCCGAGTGCGAATTGCGTGCTGCGGCTCAGCGCATCGGTGGCGGCGACGATGCGGCCGGCCGCATCTCGGCGGAACGACTGGTGGCTCAGGTCGGGCTGCGACACCGACAGCAGCCGCCCCATGGCGTCGTGCGTCAGCCGCGTGCGCTGGCCCATGGCATCGGTCACGGTCTGCAGGTGGCCCCAGCCGTCGTAGGTATAGCGCGTGGTCTTGCCGGAACAGTCGGTCAGCGAGACCAGCTGCGCGCATTCGTTCCAGGCCATGCGGTTGGTGCCGCCCTTGGCGTCGGTGACGACGATGGGCAGGCCGCGCCTGTCGTAGGCGTACTCGGTGGTGCAGCCAAGCGGGTCGGTCTCGCGCACCAAGTTGCCCTGGTCGCTGTAGGCGTAGGTCCAGGTGCTGCCGTCCGCCAGGGTCTGGCGCCAGGGCTCGCCGAGCTCGGTCCAGCCGGTGCTTTGCGTGCGGCCCAGCGCATCGGTGCGGCTGCTCATGAAGCCCATGGGGTCGTAGCTGCAGCGCGTGGTGGCGCCGCCGGGCTCGGTGATGGCGACGAGCTGGCGCAGATCGTTGTACTCCGCATGCCACTGGCGGCCGGCCGCGTCGATGTAGTCGGTGACCTGATGGTCGGACTTCCAGTGCCAGGCGAATTCGCGGCCGAGCTGGTCGACGACCAGTGTCTCGCCAAGGGCCAATTCGTCGTCCGCAGCAGGCGGCATGCGGCGCACGGTGTAGCTCTCGCCGTCGTTGGTCCAGTGGCGGACCACGTGCGCGTCGCCAGCCTCGCCGCGCCACTCGTAATGGCACTCCAGCCCCGCCGCGTCGGCATGGAAGCTCATGAGGCCTTGGGCCTCGTAGCCGAAGCGGCGCACCACCGCGCCGTTGCGGTCGGTCACGTCGATCAGGCGGCCTTCGGCGTCGTGCCTGTATGCCACCAGCAGGCCGGGCAGCTCGCCCGGTGCGCCAGCGGCCAGGCGCACTGCCGCCAGGCGGCGGCTGTCGCCCGGGTAGTCGAGCGCCAGCAGGCGCCCGGTGCTGTCGGTCAGCTCGGCCAGCCGGCCCAGCGCGTCGTGGCGCAGGTCGATGAAGTTGCCGTTGCGGTCTTCGAGCCGCACGAGCCTCAGCGTCTGCGCGCGCGCCGCGCCTTCAGCCGGCGGCTCGAACAGGAAGAAAAGCCCGCCCGGCACGTGGATGAAGTAGTGGCCGCCTTCGGTGCGGCACAGGTCGAGCCCGTCGCGCAGGCTGTACTGGCGCGTGCCGGGCTCGATGTCGGGCAGCACCATCGGCCGGCCCTGCTCGTCGATGAGCGTGACGACAGGCAGGCCTTCGTCGTCGCTGCCCAGCCGCAGTTCCATCGAATAGGGCAGGTTCCAGCCCTGCCCCAGCGGGCCGTCGCGGCGCAGGTCGTGGCTGCTGTAGAAGCGCTGCCATGCAATGGGCAGCGGCCCCGGCAGGCTGAAGTCGAGTTCGCTCTCGCCGCCCAGGAACTTGCCGCCGGTGGCCGCGTGCACCGGATTGCCGAAGGAGCTGACCATGCCGTGGATGCCCATGCCAAGCCCCACCGCCCCTTCGATCAGGCAAGGCAGCGCGTTCTTGCCCTGCCGCGCGAGCTTGGGCAGGCAGCGCAGGCCGCGGTAGATCATGACCACGTTGAAGATGGTCACCAGCACCTTGGAGATGAGCGGCACCTCGTCGGCCACATCGCGCACGCGCGCTGTCGGGCCGCCGATGAAGACCGTGGGCGCCCCGTCGCTCACCTTGGCGCCGCACTCGGTGTGGTCGTCCTTGCGCGAGGCCACGCCCATGTTGATGAACACGGTCTCCGCACCCTCGGCAAGAAGAATCTGCGGCGAGTCGTTCTTGCAACTCACCGTGTCCATGGGAGCATCAGGCGACGCCCGGGCCGCGCCCAGGGCCTTGCCGCCGATGAACACGTCCGACGATCCGCTGGTGATCATCCCGGTGACGGTGAGCGTCTCGGGCACCAGCGCATCGGCGATCGATTCGCCCAGGCTCGCACCGACGTAGCCGCCGGCCATGCGCGCGCCCACGACCACCGCGCCCGCCACCAGCGGCCCAGCGAGGCCGCCGGTGCCGACCACCGCGGCCGCCGCCACGCCCACTGCGAAGCCCACGGCGATGCCGCCGATCAGTCCGCCCGCGAACTTGGCCCAGAAGCGCGCATGCGCGTTGGTGTGGGCGATGGGGTCATGCAGCCGGGCAGCCGGTTTGCCGTCCATGGCGCCTCAGGCCCTCGGCTGGAAACTCTCGAGCACGCGCCGCCACAGCGCGATCGCCTCGGCATCGAAGGGCACGGGGCTGCTGGCCGTGAGGATCAGCACGCTCCTGCCGCCCGGGGCCTGCGGCAGCAGGAACACGGCCTGGCGCTGATGCAATGCCTGGCCGTTCTGCTTGAACTGGGTCACGAGCTCGATGGCATGCAGGCTCGCGATGGCCGGACCCACGGCGATGTCGGTGCGAGACACCTCCTTGAGCTGGCTCACCTGGCGCGTCAGGTCGTTCATCTGCCGCGTGACGAACTGCGCCAGGGTTTCCTGCGTTCGCAACGCGTCGCGGCTCACGATGAGCGTGGTGCCGGAGCCGTCGGGCATCGCGAGGACGTTCATCGAGCGGTCGATGCGGCCGTCTTCGGGGATGTCGAACTGGCCTTCCTGAACGTGGTACTTCATCGGGCTGCTTTCTTGCAGTGTTCCATGCGGGTGTTCTATACGGGATCGAAGGCCACGAAAGCCAGGCAGTCCGGGTTGCGCTCGGTGAAGCCGAAAGACAGCCGGCCCCACTCGGGCGTTGCCGTGAAAGTGGTCGCCTCGTCGAGCGAACGGCCGCGCGGCACGTCGGTGATCTCGAGCGCGGCGTAGTGCTGGCGCACTTCGCCCAGCGGCACGCAGCGCCCCTTCAGCTCCAGCACCAGAAACCCCTTGCTTGCGTCTTCGCGCTTGATGCGAAGGTCGATGCGCGCCAGCTCGGTGCCGTCCGCGAGGCGCACGGGCGAGCCTTCGAAGAACTGGAATACGTTGCCGCCAGCGGCAAGCGTGTCGCTGAGGGTGGTCGACAACGTGCGGCCCACGTTCTGCGTGGAGAACGGCAACTGCGCAGCCAGCGTATCGATGGTCTGCCAGAGCGTGAGGGTCGTCGTAGCTTGTGGATTCATGGTTCAGTGCTTGCCGGCATATTTCTTGTCATAGCCGTTGCCGTAGTACTGCGTGTACTGCTCGCCGGTGGTCGATGTGGTGAGCGTGCCGTAGTACTTGCCGGCCGCGGCCCTCGCAGCCTCGCGGGTGCCCCCCTTCGCCCAGATGTTGTAGGCATCGTTGAAGGCTTCCACATTTGCGGGGTTGGCCCCCTTGAGGATGTCGACCTTGGCCGCGCGCCAGACCTCGCGCCGCACCTGGATCTGATTCAGCGCAGCCTCACCCTCGGAACCGAGCATGCCGTTGACGTACGCGGCCTTCGAGGAAATATCGGGCTTGAAGCTGTACGAATACATCGCGTGCCCGACCTCGTGCGACAGCGACGCGGCAGTCTTGTACGGGTCTTTCTGATAGGCACCGTCGATCACGATCTTCTTGATGCCCGAATTGGTATTGGCATAGGTGCCCCCGCCCGCAGGCCCGTAGCTGATGGACCACTTGTCGCCCTGCAGGAACTTGAGCTGCCGCTGCAACGTGGGTGACCGCGCTGCAATCGCATCGACGCCCTTGCCGAGGCCGGTGGTCACATAGCCCGGCGGCGACGCCGCGGGCAGGGCATGCTCAGAGGCTTGCGCAGACGTGGCAGCGGCCGCGGGCGCCACTGGCACGTCCTCCTCCGCCACGGCTTCTTCGGCCTGGCTGCCGATCGGCGCATCGCAGTTCAGGAAGATCTTCCCGCCCCGCTGGTCCAGGTTGTCCGTGAAGTTGACCAGGCCCTTCACGCCGTTGATCTGCACCGTGCCGTCCGCCAGCAGGACGATCGACGACTTGCCGCAGATCAGCGAGATGCTGGTCTTGGCGGTGACGAACACGTCCTGCTCCGCCGCCTGGATCACCACCGACTTCTGCCCGGTGAGGTTCGCGTTGGCCGCGGTGGAGGTGACGGAGGCGTCGGTCTTCGACACCAGGTTGATCGCACCAGCGCCCGCATGCGAGACGATGTCGCCATCGGACACCACGTTGATCTGCCCGCCCTCGCTCACCTGCGTGAGCATGCCCTTGGCGGCGAGCTGCGTGAGCTGGGCGCCGGTGGTCATGGTCAGCGCCGAGACGGAGCGCATCGACACGCTCTGCCCCGAACTCACCACGATGGGCCGGGGGCTGATCATCGTCTGTCCCTCGGGGCTGACGATGGAGACCACGGGCTTGTCGATCTTGCGCGAGAGGTCGAGCATCTGCTGCGCGTCGGCCATGGCCGGGTCGGGATCGTCCGAGACGCCGGCCTCTGGCGATCCGCCTGCCGCCAGCGCCGCGACAGCCTGCGACATGCCGCCGAGCGACTGCACGCCCTGCACCAGCCCCGAGAGCGTCTGGTTCTTGCCCTGGGCCATCGCGCTCACGAGCGATTTGGTCGCGGCCACGGCCTGCCCAGCCGCCTGCATGAGCGCGTTGCTCTGCGCGAGCGTGGCGCCCATCTGCTCGTGGCCATCGGGGTTGTCGCGCGAGGTCTTCTGCGCGAAGTCCTGCGTGTAGGTGGTCAGCAGCAGGCCCTTGTCGGCGCGGATGGAGCCCCACTCGTTGGTGCGCAACTCGAAGCCGTAGCTGCGCTGCACGCCGGAGCCCTGGTTCATCAGGTAGCCCATGTGCAGGTGGGTGTTGCCGTGGTCGGTCGACAGCTCGATGTGCTCGGTGCCGCGGCTGTCCTCGAAGCGCAGCATGTGCTTGCCGCCGCCGCCCTTGCTCCAGTGGGTCTGGAAGCCGGTCTGGGTCTTGTGGCGCGGCAGCTCCCACGGCGGCATCTGCGCGGCGTTGTAGACGCAGCCTGTGACGATCGGATGGTCGGGGTCGCCGTTGAGGAAATCGACGATCACCTCCTGGCCGATGCGCGGGATGTGCATCGCGCCGTAGTTGCTGCCGGCCCAGGTCTGCGAGACGCGGATCCAGCACGAGGAGTTCTCGTCGCGCTTGCCGTAGCGGTCCCAGTGAAACTGCACCTTGATGCGGCCGTACTGGTCGGTGTGGATCTCCTCGCCCTCGGGGCCGACCACCACCGCGGTCTGCGGCCCGGTGGTGCGCGGCTTCGGCGTGACGCGTGCGGGGCGGTACGGCGCGCTGTCGGGCAGTACCTCGAAGCTCTGGCGATAGCTGGTGCTGCTGGTCGACTCGCTGTAGACCGCGTCCGCCGCGCCGACCACGCGCAGCGCGTTCTCCTGGAAGTCGTAGGTCACGGCCTCGATCAGGTAGCGGCGGTTCTCCTGCGCGTTGGGGTGGCGCGCCAGCTCGAACAGGTAGCCGGGCGCCATGTGGCGCAGGTTGCCCTCGGCGCTCACCAGTTCGCGGCGCCCCGCGAGCTGCTCCAGCCGCAGGCGTGCGTAGTTCTCGCCGTCGGCCAGCTCGGTGTAGCCGCCGGGCCAGTCGTAGATCTCGAAGCTGTCGCGGCTGTGGCCGGCCGGCTGCTGGCGTACGGTGTCGATCTCGGCGTTGGGCTTCCTGAAGTCGTAGTCGTCGGCCGCGAAGTTGCCCGATGCGATGTCCTCCGAATGGCTCCAGCTGTCGATGAAGTCCTGCTCGAGGATCTGCGCGGCGAGCACGCCCGCGTGATAAGGCACCCTCACCGGGCCGCTGGGCAGGTCGGTGTGCGAATCGGCGCCGTCGCACAGCACCAGCTGATGGCTGCCCTGCGCGTGCGAGAAGAAATAGTAGATGCCCTCCTGCTCCATGAGCCGGCTGGCGAAGTTGAAGTCGCTCTCCGAGTACTGCACGCAGTAGTCCCAGGTGCGGTAGTTGCCGCTCAGCCGTGCGTCGATGGCGAAGCCGTAGGGCGCGAGCACCTCCTGCAGGATCTGCGGTGCGGCCTTGAACTGGAATATCCTGAAATCGGAGCGGCGGGTGGCGTACCACAGCCAGGGGCGCAGCGTGGCCTCGTACACGCACATGTCGCCGTCGTCCTTGCCGATGTAGGCGAAGCGCGTGACCTGGCCGCTCAGGAAGCGGCTGCCGGCGCCGCCGAGTTCGGTGGCGAGGTTCACCTCGATGCTCATGTCCTCGCCCAGCATGCTGCGGGGCTGGATGTTGGGCATGTCGCTGATGAGCCGGACGCGGTGCTCGAACAGCGTGGAGATGCGCTCCTGTCCCGTCATCGAGCGGAACTTCAGGCGCTCGCCCAGCACGCTGTGGGCGATGAAACTGCGGGTCATTCCTGGAAAGCTCCCTGGTCAATGCGAGCCCGGCGCGTGCCGCGCGAGCGGCAAACCGGCCGGGCAAAAGAGAGCTCAGGCTTCCTTGTTTTCCTTGATGTTCCAGCCCAGCACCGTCTCGGCGCCCTTGCCGCCCTTGTCGGTCTGCTCCCAGTACTGCTGCTTCACCTTCGCAGCCTGGAACGAGTACTGCACGAACACCGCATCGGAGCCCTGCTCGGCCGTGTACTGCACCGAGGTGACCAGCACTTCCTCGAGCGTCACGCGCGTGTATTCGATCTGCGAGCCGCCGGCCTTGCACACCGACACTTCCACCTTGCCCAGGTGCTTGCCGCTCGCGCAGTTCTTCAACACTGAGGGCGCCGCCTTGTCGATGCGCGCCAGCACCTGCAGGTCGTTGAAGCTGGCCTTGCCGACACCGCCTCCACCGCCGCTGACCATGTTGCCGGGCTGCGTGGCGCCCCAGGCGAACGACTTGATGTCGGTCCACTCCTTGTGGTTCGAATCCTTCGATTCGCCGTTCGCGCCTTCGACGCGCATGAACATGTCTACTGCCATGAGATCAACTCCCTCGGAAATTGCGTGCCCGAACGGGGCACATTGGAACCAGCCGCCCTCCCTGCTGGAGGACGGCAACGAATCACATCCAGGCGGTGCCGGCACCGGTGACACAGCGGCGGCAGCCTTTTTCAAGCACGAGGCTTCAGCGCCCGCACCTTAATCGACGCCTCCCGGCGCGGCCAGTGCCAAACGACATGCGTAAAAAGAACTACCCGGGACCGGCGTCGAGGCGATCGACTCCGTCACCTATCGCCAACCGCGAGATGTGAAACAAGCGCATGTGACGCCGGCGGCATGAAACAGACCGCCGCTGCGCCGTTGGTTCCGGGGGACACATCCTGTACTGTTGCGGGCGAACCGTCCCCCCGGACCGCCCCATCCCTCAGGAACCCCAATGGCCTCTTCCACATCCGCTGCCCACCCGCACTACGACCGCCTGATCGCCGCCGCGCGCGGCCTGCCCTCGCTGCGGGTCGCGGTAGTGCATCCCGCCAACGCCGCATCGCTGGAAGCTGCACTGGCATCGGCGTCGCTGGGCCTGATCGTGCCGACGCTCGTGGGCCCGCGCGCGAAGATCGAGGCAGCCGCGCAAGAGGCGGGCATCGATCTGTCCAGGATCGAGATCGTCGCGGCGCCTCACAGCCATGCCGCGGCCGATGCGGCTGTGGCCATGGCGCTGCGCGGCGAGGTCGATGCTCTGATGAAGGGCAGCCTGCACACCGACGAACTGATGGGTGCCGTCGTGCGCCGTGAAGGCGGCCTGCGCACCTCGCGTCGCATCAGCCATTGCTTCGTGATGGACATCCCGGGCCACGCGCAGCCGCTGATCATTTCCGACGCGGCCATCAACATCGCGCCCACGCTCGAGGAGAAGGCCGACATCGTGCAGAACGCGATCGATCTTGCGCACGCGCTGCACATGCCGGCAGTGCGCGTCGCGATTCTTTCCGCGACGGAGACGGTCAACGCCAAGGTGCCTTCCACACTCGACGCCGCGGTGCTGTGCAAGATGGCCGATCGCGGCCAGATCACCGGCGCGGTGCTCGACGGCCCGCTCGCGATGGACAACGCCATCGACGCCGAGGCCGCGCGCATCAAGGGCATCGTCTCGCCGGTGGCGGGTCGCGCCAACGTGCTCATCGTGCCCGACCTCGACGCGGGCAACATGCTCGCGAAGAGCCTGACCTTCCTCGGCGGCGCTTATGCGGCGGGCATCGTGCTGGGCACGAAGGTGCCGGTGATCCTCACGAGCCGGGCCGACTCCGAACCGGCCCGGCTCGCCTCGTGCGCCGTCGCCTCCATGCTCGCGAAGGCAGGGCGCGACAAGCTCATCAAGGCGGTGGGCTGAGCCCCGGGGCTCAGCGTGCGCCGGCCACGATCGCGATCCCCCTGATCTGCCCCGCGGACGGTTCCCTCTGCGGCTTCGGATAGCGCGCCGGCGCGAAGCGGTGCAGCAGCTCGGCCTCCTGCATCTTCGCGGCCTCGAAGTTCGCGAGCTTGACGTGGCCGAAGCCGCGGATCGACAGCGGCAGCGCCGCGATGCGCGCAGCCGTCGCCTGGTTGCCCGCCGAGAGTTCACCCGCCATCGCTTCGAGCAGGCCGTCGAAGTGCGAAATGAGTTGGCGCTCCATGCGCCGCTCCGCGGTGCGGCCGAAGATATCGAACGCCGTACCGCGCAGCCGCTTGCCATGCGCCAGCCAGCGCAATGCGGGCAGCAACCAGCCTCCGATGCGGATCTTGGCAGGCGCCTTGCCGTGCGCGCCGCGCGAGAGCACCGGCGGGGCCATGTGGAATTCGAGCTTCAGGTCGCCCTCGAACTGCTCGTTGAGCTTCTGCAGGAAGGCGCCGTCGGTGTAGAGCCGCGCCACTTCGTACTCGTCCTTGTAGCTCATGAGCTTCAGCAGGCTGCGCGCCGCGTTGCGCGTGAAGGGCAGGCTCGGGTCGCCGCCCTGCAACGCGGCCTCGCGCTCGCGCAGGCTGCGGATGCGCGCCTCGAAGCGGTCCGCCCATGTGGCGTTCTGATAGCCGGTGAGATGCCGGCGCGCCTCGCCGATCAGCACGTCGAGCGGTCGCTCGTCGACGGAAGAAGCCTGCGCATCGGCAGGCGCCGCGCGCAGCGCGTCCAGCGCCTCGGGGTTGCCGGCCGCGAGCCGCCCCAGCGAGAAGGCCGACTGGTTCGCGGCCACCGCCACGCCATTGAGCTCGATCGCATGCATCAGCGCCTCCAGGCTAAGCGGCACCAGCCCGCGCTGCCATGCATAGCCGGCCGCGACGATGTTGGCTGCCAGCGTGTCGCCGAGGAACTCTTCCGCCAGACTCTGCGCGTCGAAGGTCTCGACCTGCTCCTCGCCGGCCACGAAGCGCATCTTCTCCAGCAGCAGGTCGACGTGCAGGTCCGCATCGGGGTTGCGCAGCGACTCGGTCACCGGAATCTCGTGCACGTTCGCGAGCACCCGGGTGCGACCGTGGCGCACGGTCTGCAGCGCGTCGGCCGATGCGCCCACCACCACGTCGCAGGCGAGGATGGCGTCGGCCTGCTGCGTGTCGATGCGCACCTGGTGCAGGCGATCACGCGAGTCGGCCAGCCGCACGAAGCTCAGCACCGAGCCGCCCTTCTGCGCGAAGCCCATGAAGTCGAGCACGCTCGCGGCCTTGCCTTCGAGGTGCGCGGCCATGGCGATCACCGCACCCACGGTCACCACGCCGGTACCGCCGACGCCGGTCACGAGCAGGTCGTACGGGCCGGTCCATGCATGTTCGGCCGGATGCGGCAGCGCGGCCACGCGGTGCAGGAAGGCATCGCGGCCCGCCGCGAGCGCCCCGCTCTTGCGGCGCAGGCTGCCGCCCGTCACGCCCACGAAGCTGGGGCAGAAGCCCTTGGCGCAGGAGTAGTCCTTGTTGCAGCTGGTCTGGTCGATCTTGCGCTTGCGGCCCATGGGCGTCTCGTGCGGCAGCACGGCCACGCAGTTGCTCTGCACGGTGCAGTCGCCGCAGCCTTCGCACACGGCCTCGTTGATGAACAGGCGCTTGGGCGGATCGGCAAGTTCGCCCTTCTTGCGGCGGCGGCGCTTCTCGGCGGCGCAGGTCTGTTCGTAGATGAGCACCGTCACGCCCGCCATCTCGCGCAGCCGGCGCTGCACGTCGTCGAGCGCGGCACGGTCGTGGAACTCGGTGCCGCTGGGAAAGCGGTCCTTGATGGCGTCGTACTTGCCGATGGCATCGCTCACCACCACCACCTTGCTCACCCCTTCCGATTCGACCTGCCGCGCGATCGCATCCACGCTGATGACGCCGTCGACCGGCTGCCCGCCGGTCATCGCGACCGCGTCGTTGAAGAGGATCTTGTAGGTGAGCGTGGCCTTGGCCGCCACCGCCTGGCGAATCGCGAGGTAGCCCGAGTGGTAGTACGTGCCGTCGCCCAGGTTCTGGAAGACGTGCGGCGTCCTGGTGAACATGGCGTGCGAGATCCAGTCCACGCCCTCTCCGCCCATCTGGATGAGGCCCGCGGTGCTGCGGTCCATCCAGTTCGCCATGAAGTGGCAGCCGATGCCGGCGCGCGCCGTCGATCCCTCGGGCACCTTGGTGCTGGTGTTGTGCGGGCAGCCGGCGCAGAAGTACGGCAGGCGCTTGACAGCGTCGCTCGCGTTGGCCAGCAGCTCGGGCGGCGTGAAGTCGCGCACGTGCTGCAGGTGGTCGCCCAGGTCGTGGTTCTCGGGGAAGTGAACGGCCAGCCAGTGCGCGACCAGCTCGATGAGCCGCGATGGCCGCAGCTCGCCCAGCGCCGACACCAGCGGCTGGCCTTCGCGGTCGTGCTTGCCCACGAGCACGGGGCGCGCTTCGGGGGGCGCGTTGTAGAAGATGTCGCGCAGCTGCGTCTCGACCACCGCGCCCTTCTCCTCGACGATGAGAATCTCTTCCAGCCCCTGCGCGAAGGTCTTGATGCGCGTCTGCTCCACCGGAAAGCTCAGGCCGATCTTGTAGAGCCGCACGCCTGCGCGGGCCAGCTGCTCCGGCGAAAGCTCGAGCCGGCGCAGCACTTCCATCAAATCGTGGTGCGCCTTGCCGCAGGTGACGATGCCGACCTTGGCGTGCTCGCTGACGATCACGTGGCGGTCGATGCTGTTGCGCCGGGTGAATGCGGCCACCGCCGCGAGCTTGTCTTCCAGGCGCGACTCGATGCGCAGCGACGGCAGGTCGGGCCAGCGGTAGTGCAGGCCATCGGGCGGCGGGCGGTGGCCGGTGGCGGCGCTCACCGCGTCGGCGTCTTCCCATGCGTCGACACGGGCGTTGATCGCGTCGAGGTCCACGGTGCCAGCGCTCTCCACCACCTCGGACAGCGCCGCCATGCCGACCCATGCGCCCGAATAGCGCGAGAGCTCGTAGCCGTACAGGCCGAACTCCAGATACTCGGCCACGCTGGAGGGCTGCAGGATGGGCATGCGCCAGGCCATGAAGGCGTGATCGCTCTGGTGCGGCATCGACGACGACACGCAGCCGTGGTCGTCGCCAGCCACCACCAGCACGCCGCCGTGGGGCGAGGAGCCGTAGGCGTTGCCGTGCTTGAGCGCATCGCCTGCCCGGTCCACGCCCGGGCCCTTGCCGTACCACATGGCGAAGACGCCATCGACGGTGCGCTCCGGGTCCGATTCCACGCGCTGCGTGCCCAGCACCTGCGTGGCCGCGAGTTCCTCGTTGACGGCCGGCACGAAGCGGATGCCCGTCTGCTTGAAGCGCTCGCCGGCCTTCCAGATCGCCTGGTCCACCATGCCCAGCGGCGAACCGCGGTAGCCGCTGATGAAGCCCTGGGTGTGCAGGCCGCGCTGCGCATCGCGCCGGCCCTGCATCACGAGCACGCGGATCAGCGCCTGCGTGCCGGTCAGGAAAACCGAGCCGGATTCGGCCCAGATGTTGTCGGAGAGTTGGTAGCCGGGCCGTCTGATCGCGGTGGCATCGAGTGGGGCATTCATGCCCGGGATTGTTCTGCCGCGGCGCAGGTAAGTGCTTCTTCAATGCACTAGCGCAGACCCTTGTTTCGAGAAGATTCCACTTCGAATCGATCGGAAAAGATGATTTTCTTTTTCTTTTCTTCCGATCCAGAGAAAACACTCGTCTTCCGGCGCTGCCTCATCTTCCAGCGCCTGCGTGCCGGGCCCGGAACTCGCCCGGCGTCATGCCCTCCAGGCGCCGGAAGTGGCGGTTGAAGTTCGAGAGGTTGTTGAAGCCCACCTCGTAGCAGATGCTGCTCACGTGCTGGCGCGTGGAGGTCAGCAGCCGGCAGGCCTTCGCGAGGCGCAGGCCGATGATGAAGTCGGTGAAGGTCTTGCCGGTCGCGCGGCGGAAGCTGCGCGAGAGCGCGGTCCTGCTCGTGCCCACGAGGGCGCTGACCTCCGAGAGCGACAGCGGATGCGCATAGTTGTCCCGGATGTGATCCAGCGCCTTCTGCACGTGCATCGCGCGGCCCGGCCCCGCCGCATCGGCGTGCACGAGGGTTCGGGCCAGCAGCCGGTAGTCGGTCCACTGCGCGAGCTCGTTCAGCACGGCGGTGAATGCCGAGAATCGCGCCAGTCCGTGCAGTGTCGAAAGGCGCCGCAGCCTGGAGAGGGTCTCGGCTCCCAGGCCGACGAAATGCACGCCCTGTCGGGCGCGCGAGAGAAGCGGCCCGACGTCCGACAGCTCCGGAAAGATCACCGCGCCTCGGCGCAGCGGCTCGTCGCTGAAACGCAGGACAAGGCCGTCGTCCGGCTCCGCGCGATACGCCGGCCTCAGCGTGCGCGGCAGCAAGGGCCCGAGCAGCAAGACCGCGCCGGGCGCGAGCGTGTGCGTCTCCTCGCTCGCACCGCTGCCGACGCGCAGGCACGCCGCGGCGCTCCCGATCAGGTGCAGTTCGTGGTCGTGGAGGCAGCTGCCGGAGCCGAAGCCTCGTCCCGCGAACCGGCTCGGCTCCTCGCAGAGAACAGTGGCATTGGCGTCGGACATTCGATTGCGATCCACAGGGCCTCGTGGCGACGGTGCGCAAGCGTGGCAACCGGCCGCATCGCCGCAGGGTCAGTCGCGCGAGCGCATCGCGAAGAAGCCGCCGGCCACCAGGATGAAGGCGCCGATGATCACCTTCTGCCAGGTGCTCGGAACGCCCGCGAGGATCAGCACGTTGTTGATCAGCGTGACCAGCACCACGCCCAGCAGCGTGCCGCCCACGGTGCCGCTGCCGCCGGTGATGCGCGCGCCGCCGAGGATCACGGCCGCGATCACGTCCAGCTCGTTGCCCACCAGGTCGAAGGGGTTCGCCAGCCGCGTGCTCGACACGTGCACGATGCCCGCCAGCCCCGAGAGGAAGCCCGCGTACGCGAACACGAAGACGTGCACCGTGCACAGGTTGTAGCCCAGCCGCTCCGCGATCGCGAGGCTGCCGCCGATGGCATAGACGGCCCGGCCGATCAGCGTGCGGTTCAGCAGCCACCAGGTCAGCAGCGCCGCGAACACCAGCACCAGCACTGTGGCCGGCAGCACCACGTGCAGGCCCTGCGGCGTGTCGAAGCGCCACAGCGCCAGCTTGCCGAAGGCGTCCATCGGCGCGGGCACGTTCATGAAGAACACGGTGCCCACGAAGGTCAGCAGAATGCCGCGGTACAGGTACTGCGTGCCGATGGTGACGATGAGTGACGGTGCCTTCAGCCAGTGCACCAGCAGCCCGTTGATCACGCCCAGCAGCGCGCCGCTGGCGGCGCCCGCGACCAGCAGCAGCGCGATGGGCGCTTCCGGGAAGTAGTTCAGCACCAGCTTGGTGATGCTGTACATCGTGAGCGCGGCGATGGCCGCGAACGACACGTCGATGCCACCGGCGGCCAGCACGATCAGCACGCCCAGTGCGAACAGGCCCAGCACCGTGCAGGCGCGCACGATGTCGAACAGCACCGGCAGCTGGAAGAAGCTCGGGTTGATCGCGCCCACGGCCAGGCTCGCCAGCACGATCAGCGCGAGCGTGAAGACCGAGGGGCGCTGCGCGAGCCAGGCGCGCAGCGAGACCCGCGCCTGCGGCGGGTGCGGAGCCGATTCCGGCGCGGCCGGTGCGGACTGCGCTTGCATGGTGGAAGCCGTCATGAGAATGCGGGGGAAGGTGTGTCGGAAACCAGCGCGTGGTAGAGGTCGCTCTCGGCGAGCCCCTGCGCGTCGAAGTCGTTGGCGATGCGGCCCTTGCGCATCAGCAGGATGCGGTCGCAGTTCTGCAGCAGCTCCTGCAGGTCGTCGCTCACCAGGATCACGCCCAGGCCCTGTTCGGCCAGCCGCTGCACGATGCGGTAGATGGTGTCCTTGGAGCCCACGTCCACGCCCACGGTGGGGCCGTGCAATATCAGCACGCGCGGCCCGATGGCCAGCCAGCGACCGATGAGCACGCGCTGCTGGTTGCCGCCCGAGAGCGACTGCACCGGCCGGTCGACGTCGGGCGTGGCGATCTGCAGGTCGCTCACGGTGCGCTCGGCCAGCGCCTGGCACTGACTGGCGTCGAGCGCGCCGAAGCGCCCACGCAGCCGGTCGAGCACCGCGGTCACGATGTTGTCGCGGATCGGCTTGTCGAGGAAGAGGCCCTCGCTGAGCCGGTCTTCGGGCACATAGCCGATGCCCTGGCGGATGCCATCGGTGGGCGTCTTCAGCACGATCTGCCTGCCATCGAGCAGCACGCGCCCGCGGTCGGCGCCCTGCACGCCGGCCAGCGCCAGCGCGAGTTCGTTGCGGCCGGAATCGAGCAGGCCGGTCACGCCGAGGATCTCGCCCTTGCGCAGCGTGAAGCTCACGTCGCTGAACTGCGCACCGCGCCCGAGCGACTCCACCTTCAGCAGCTCGTCTCCGCCGTGCGTGCCGTGGCGGTAGCGCTCGCCGTCGAGGTGCTTGCCGGTCATCCAGTGCGCGATCTGCGCCTTGGTGAAATCGCGGATCGGGCCCTGCGCCACCTTCGTGCCGTCGCGGAACACGATGGCCTGGCCGCCCATGGCCATGCACTCGTCGAGCTTGTGGCTCACGAAGAGCACGGCCACGCCCTGCTCGCGCAGCGCCTCCACCACGCGAACGAGGTTGTCCACCTCCTTCTGCGTGAGCGAGGTGGTGGGCTCGTCCATGATGACCATGCGTGCGCGCGTGGCCACCGCGCGCGCGATGGCCACGAGCTGCCGCGTGGCGATGGGCATCTCGTCCACCCGCCGCGCGAGGAAGGCCGCATCGGTCGGCAGCTTCACCGCCTCCAGAGCCCGCGCGGCCGTGGCCGCCAGCGCCTTGCGGTCGAAGCGGCGAGCCAGCCTGCCGCCGGTGGCGACGAGCTGCTCGCTGAGCGCGACGTTCTCCGCCACGCTCATGTTCGGCAGCAGGGACAGGTCCTGGTAGACCGTCTCGATGCCCAGGCTGAGCGCCTGCAGCGGTGACAGCGATTCGTGGGATTGCCCGTCGATCACGATGCGTCCCTGGCTCGGCGGCTGCGCGCCCGAGATGATCTTGATCAGCGTGCTCTTGCCGCAGCCGTTCTCGCCGAGCAGGTGGTAGATCTCGCCGGCCTCGATGACGAGGTCGATGCCGCGCAGCGCGTGCACGCCCGCGAAGCGCTTGTGCACGTCCTGCACCTCGAGGAACACCCGGCGCCCGGCCGCACTCTGGGCGCCGGGCTGACTTGCTTGCGTGGAAGGCGCGGTCAGGGTCATGGCGTGCGTCGCGTCAGAACGAGTACTTCTTGTAGTTCTGCTTGTCGACCTCGACCCAGGCCTGTCCGGTGACGATGATGCCGGCGCCCGGGCCCTTCTTCACCGAGACCTTGTTGTAGCCGGGCACGCCCATGTCGGTGCCGTCGGTGATGGTCTTGCCGTCGAGCAGCATCTTGGCCGCCTTGTTCATGACGAGGCCGGCGTCCTTCGGGTCCCAGAAGGCGATGCCGCCGACCGCGCCCGATTCGAGGAACTTGGCCGCCTCGCTCGGCAGGCCCGTGCCGAAGACGCAGATCTTGCCCTGCAGGCCGGCCTCTTCCACCGCGCGGCCGATGCCCAGCACGTCCAGCGACGACGAGCCCTGGAAGCCCTTCAGGTCCGGGTGCTTGCGCAGCATCTCCTTGGCCTTGCCGTAGGCCTTCTCGGCGTCGTTGAGCGACTCGTTCTTGGCATCGACCAGCTGCATCTTGGGGTACTTCTTGGCATTGGCCGCACCACCGTCGGCCCACTGCACCTGCGACTGGCTGCCAAGAGAACCCACCAGCGAGGTCCACTTGCCCTGCTGGCCCATGCAGGCGGCCAGGCGCTCGTTGATGCGCGCGCCGTAGGCCGTGTTGTCGAAGGCCTCGATGTCGACCATGGTGTTCTTCTGGTTGTCGGCCTCGTGCGTGACGACCTTGATGCCGCGTTCCATCGCGCGCTTGAGCACCGGCTCCAGCGTGGGCGGATCCATCGACACCACTGCGATCGCGTCGACCTTCTTCGCCACCAGGTCTTCCACCAGCCGCTGCTGCTGCGCGGCGTCGGACTGGGCCGGGCCGATCTGGCGCGTGGCCACGCCTGGCGTGCTGCTGCCGAACTCCTTCACGCCCACTTCCATGCGGTTGAACCAGCTGATGCCGGTGATCTTCACCACGGTGACGATGTCCTGCGGCTTGCCCTGCGCATGCAGCGCCGAGGCGAAGGCCACGGTGCCCAGTGCCAGCACGGTGCAGGCGATCTTGGTTTTCTTCAGCATGTTCGTTTGTCTCCTAGCCCTCGGTGGTTCTCTGCGTCGCGCCAGGAGGGGGCTGATGCGGCGGTGCGCTGGTGCGCGAAACGGAGATGAAGCTGCGCAGGTCGCCCAGGCTCAGGCGTGCCGATGCCAGGAAGAACAGCAGCAGCAGGCCCCAGGCGCAGTCCCGGAAGAAGTTGGAAATGCCCAGCAGGTTGAAGGTGCTCGACAGCAGCTGCAGCGCCACGGCCGAGAAGAACAGGCACACCATGCGCCCGTAGCCGCCCTGCGGCCGCACGCCGGCCATCACGGTGATGAGGATGGCGATCAGCAGGTACGAGTTGCCGTAGTCCGACTTCACGCTGGCCGTGCGGCCAGCGATGATCACGCCCGCCACCGCCGCCAGCACGCCGCACAGCGCATAGGTGGCGATCAGCATGCGCCCCTGCGGAATGCCCGCGTAGCGCGCGGCCTTGGCGTTGGTGCCCAGCAGGAAGAGCCGGATGCCGAAGGGGCTCTGCTTGAGCAGCCAGGCCACGGCCAGCAGCATCGCGATGAAGATCGCGAACGGAATGGGCACGCCCAGCACGTTCTCGTTGCCGATGGCCGAGAGCGGCTCCGCATTGCCCACGCGAAGGCTGGAGCCACCAGTGAGAACCACTGCGAAGCCGGTGTAGAGCAGCTGCGTGCCCAGCGTGCACAGGATGGGTGTGAGGCCTGCACGCGCGATCAGCACGCCGTTGAGCAGCCCGCCCGCGAGCCCGACCGCGAGCGCGGTCACGGCGAAGGTGCCGGTGTAGAGCCACGGCGACGCATCGGCATCGACCAGCATCGGCGCCAGCGTGGCCGCCACCACGCCCGAGAGATTGGCCAGCGCCACGCCCGAGAGGTCGATGCCGCCGTTGCCGGAGATCATCGACAGCGCCACGCCCATGGCCAGCAGGCCGAGCTCGGGCAGCTGGCCGCCCATCGACTGGAAGTTGTAGACGTCGAGGAAGTCGCCCTTCGACAGCACCGTGGCGACCACGAGGATCGCGACGTTGATGCCGACCAGGAAGTTGAGCTCGCGGTCTGAAAACCTGAATTTCACGGAAAGGCTCCTTTGCGGCTTGCGGCTTAGGCCGCCGCGCGGTTCAGCAGCGCATCCACCTCGGCGCGCGTGGGCATCGAGGGCGCGGTACCGGCGCGCGTCACGGAGATGGCGGCCACGGCCGAGCCGAAGCGTGCGGCTTCCAGCGGCGACGCGCCCTCGGCCAGCGCGGCTGCGAAGCCGCCGTTGAAGGCATCGCCCGCGCCGGCCGTTTCCTTCACCGCGCCGGCATGGAACACGGGCAGGTGCACCGATTCCTTCGCGCTGTGCAGCAGCGCGCCCTTCTCGCCGAGCGTGATGAGCGCACAGCCCACCCCCTTGGAGAGGAAGAAGTCGCCTGCGCGCCGTGCGTCGTCGACGGTCTCGACGGCAATGCCGCTGAGCGCCGCCGCCTCGTGCTCGTTCGGCGTGATGTAGTCGCACAGCGCATACACCGCATCGTCGAAGGGCAGCGCAGGCGCGGGGTTGAACACCGTCACCGTGCCCGCGGCCCGAGCGAGCTCCAGGCCGCGCTGCGCGGCGCCGGCCGGCTGCTCCAGCTGCGTGACGAACACGCGCGCACCGCTGATGGCGTCGGCGGCCGCATCGACGTCGGCCGAATCGATGAGCGCCGCGGCGCCGGGCACCACGATGATGGCGTTGTCGCCCGTGACCTCGTGCACGTAGATGAAGGCCGCGCCGGTCGGCTGCGTGGTCACCTGCGGCACGCGCGGCGTGATGCCTTCCTGCGCCCACAGTTCGAGCGCGTTGGCGCCGAAGGCGTCCTGCCCGAGCTTGGAGATGAAGGTCACCTGCGCCCCGGCGCGTGCGGCGGCCACGGACTGGTTCGAGCCCTTGCCGCCGGGCCCCATCGCGAAGCCGGAGCCTGCGATGGTCTGGCCCACGCCCGGAAGGTCGGCCGCGCGGAAGGCGAGGTCGGCCACGAAGATGCCGAGCACGGCGACGCCGTGCTGCCGACGCTGGTTCTGATGCGAGGAAACGGCGCTCATCGCGATCAGGCCTCGGGGGCGATCACGCCCTTCTTGAACACGAAGCAGCCGTAGAAGCGGCGCTCGCCGGTGGCGATCACGCAGTACGCGCGGCGCGCGGCTTCATAGAAAGCGAAGCGCTCGATGGAGCCCATCGGACGCGGGCGCCCTTCCGCCGCGTCGATCTCTCGCTGCATCTCCTGCTGCACCGGCGGAATCTCATGGGGCGCGCCCATGATCTCCATGCGCCGCGCGGGATCGTCCACCGCGTTGTCCAGCGGCAGCACCGACAGGATGGCGCGCGCCGCCTCAGTGGTGCCCACGCCGTCGATGCGCAGCAGCCGGCCCAGCGAGGTCTGGCGGGCGACCGAGTCGGCCGGGAAATTGGCGTCGCACAGCACCAGCTCGTCGCCGTGACCCATCGCGCGCAGGGCGTAGAGCACGTCGGCGTTGAGCAGCGGATGGATGGACTTCAGCATGCGGTCTCCTGATTTGGTATGGCTTTCGCGGTTGCGATCTTAGATAAAGAAAACGTTTGCGCAAACGTTTGCTTCTCGGGGATTTCCCTCGGTTTCGATAACAGGAACGACGGCTGCCCGCTCATTCGCCATAGGGAATCCAGATGTTCTTGACCTGCGTGGCGTGCCGCAGGAACGCCGGGCCTTCGCCCGATGCCGGGTCGCTCCAGTCGGTGGCCAGGCCGTGGTCGACCAGGGTGCGCTTGAGGTTGCCGACCGACAGCCGCTCGGCATCGCGCGACAGTGCCTTGTCACCGAAGACCCAGAGCGCGTCGACGTCGTCGTGCTCCGCCAGCGTGCGCACGAGGCTCGTGGCCGGGCCGGTCACGATGTTGACGACGCCGCCCGGCAGGTCGGAGGTCTCGAGCACCTGGTAGAAGTCGGTGGCGACCAGCGCGTGCTTCTCGCCCGGCACGATCACCGTGCGGTTGCCCATGGCCAGGTTGGGCGCCAGCAGGCTCACGAAGGACAGCAGCGGCGCCTCGTCGGGGCACACCACGCCCACCACGCCGATCGCCTCGACCGTGGCCAGCGCCACGCCGCGCAGCGGCGGCACATGCACCGTGCCTTCGTACTTGTCGGCCCAGGCACCGTAGGCGAAGAGGCGGCTCACCGATGCATCGACCTCTGCCTGCGCGGCCTTCGCTGCAACGCCGGTCAGGCTCGCGATGCGCGCGGCGAACTCGCCTGCGCGCGCCGAGAGGTTCTCCGCGAGGTAGTAAAGCGCCTGCGCACGCCGATGCGGCGTCGCGCTCGACCAGCTTGCAGCCGAGCGTGCCGCGGCGACCGCGTTGCGGATGTCCTTGCGGTTGCCCGTGCCCACCTCGCCGGCGCGCTGGCCGTTGGCGGCGAAGACGCTGCTGGAGAGTTCGCCGTCGGGCCGAACCTGCTTGCCGCCGATGAAGAGCTTGGCGGTGCGGTCGATGGCAGGCAATGCGAGCGGAGTTTCATCCTTGGCATCTGCCGCTTCGTTCGCCGCTACGACGGCCACGGCATCGACATCAGCGCGCGGCTTGCGCTGCGCCCAGGCGCGCGGCTTCAGGTATTCGTAGCAGCCCTCCCTTCCGCCCTCGCGGCCGTAGCCCGATTCGCGATAACCGCCGAAGCCCACCCCCGCGTCGAACAGGTTGGTCGCGTTGACCCACACCACGCCCGCCTGCAGCTGCGGCGCGATGCCCAGCGCGAGACCGATGGTCTCGCTCCACACGCTGGCTGCGAGGCCGTAGCGCGTGTTGTTGGCCAGCGCGACGGCTTCGTCGGGCGTGCGGAAGGTCATCGTCACCAGCACGGGGCCGAAGATCTCCTCGGTCGCGACGGTGGATGCCGGCTGCACGCCCGTCAGCAGCGTCGGCGGAAAGAAGCTGCCGCCCGGCGGCAGCGCGCCCGGCGCCTGGTAGCAGCTTGCGCCCTCGCGCACGCCGGTGGCCACGAGCGAGCGCACGCGCTCCAGCTGCGTGGGGTCGATCAGGCTGCCCATGTCGACCGCCTTGTCCAGCGGCGAGCCCACGCGCAGGGTCTGCATGCGGCGCTTGAGCCGCACGATGAACTCTTCGGCGATGCCTTCCTGCAGCAGCAGCCGCGAACCGGCGCAGCACACCTGGCCCTGGTTGAACCAGATCGCATCGACCACGCCCTCCACCGCCGCGTCGATGTCCGCGTCGTCGAACACGATGAACGGCGACTTGCCGCCCAGCTCCAGCGTGAGCGACTTGCCCGTGCCCGCCGTGGCGGTGCGGATGAGCCGCCCCACTTCCGTAGAGCCGGTGAATGCGATCTTGTCCACGCCCTCGTGCGCGACCAGCGCAGCGCCGGTGGCACCGTCGCCCGTCACCACGTTGAGCACGCCGCGCGGCAGGCCCGCCTGCGCAGCGAGTTCGGCGAACAGCAGTGCGCTCAGCGGCGTGAACTCGGCGGGCTTCAGCACCACGGTGTTGCCCAGCGCGAGCGCGGGCGCGATCTTCCACGCGAGCATCAGCAGCGGGAAGTTCCACGGGATGATCTGGCCGACAACACCCAACGGCATCTGGTCGGCGAACTCGCGCTCCTGCAGCTGCGCCCAGCCGGCGTGGTGATAGAAGTGGCGCGCGGCCAGGGGCACGTCGAGGTCGCGCGTCTCGCGGATCGGCTTGCCGTTGTCGAGTGCCTCGACCACCGCCAGCAGGCGCGCATGGCGCTGCACCATGCGGGCAAGCGCGTACAGATGCCGCGCGCGGCCATGGCCGCCGAGCGCGAACCAGCCAGGCTGCGCGGCACGCGCTGCAGCCACCGCGGCATCCACGTCCTTCGCGGAACCTTGCGCAATGCCTGCAAGGCGCTGGCCGGTGGCCGGCTCGGCCGTGTCGAAATGCGCGCCTTCGGATGCGGGGGTGAATCGCCCGTCGATGAAATGGCCGAAGCCTTCGGCATGGCGCGCGAGCCATTCGCGCGCGTCGGTGTCGCTCTCGGGCGCGGGGCCGTAGTCCATGGTGTCGAAGTAGCGTGCGACGTTGCTGCTGCTGTTGTTGTTGCTCATCGGGCTGCTCATCCGATCGGGTGGCGGTTGTAGGCCGAGTAGCGGCCGGTGACGTGGTGCTCCAGCTGGCGCTCGATGTCGGCCAGCAGCGTGGAGGCGCCGATGCGGAACAGGTCGGGCTCGAGCCAGTCGCGGCCCAGCTCCTCCTTCATGAGCACCTGGTAGTCGAGCGCGGTCTTCGCGGTGGAGACGCCGCCTGCGGGCTTGTAGCCCACGCGCAGGCCGGTTCGGGCCTCGTACTGGCGGATCATCCGCAGCATCGCGAGCGTGACCAGCGGCGTGGCGTTCACGCCCTCCTTGCCGGTGGAGGTCTTGATGAAATCGGCGCCGGCCATCATGCAGACCATCGAGGCCTTCGCGACGTTGCGCAGCGTCTTGAGCTCGCCGGTCGCAAGGATCGCCTTCACATGCGCCTCGCCCGCCGCGCGGCGGAAGTCGAGCATCTCGTCGTAGAGCTTCTTCCACTGGCCGGCGAGCACGTGCTCGCGGGTGATGACGATGTCGATCTCCGAAGCGCCGTCGCGCACCGAGGCCTCGATCTCCTTGAGCTTGAGCTCATGCGGGATCAGCCCCGCCGGAAAGCCCGTGGACACCGCCGCCACCGGGATGCCGGTGCCAGCCAGTGCCTCGACCGCCGTGGAGACGAAGCGGTGATAGACGCACACCGCGCCTGTGTGCAGCTTGCGATCGGCAAAACCGAGTGCGGCCAGCAGGTCGGGCCGAACCGGCGTCACGGCCTTGGCGCAGAGGCGCTTCACGCGTTCGGCGGTGTCGTCGCCGCTGAGCGTGGTGAGGTCGATGCAGGTGATGGCCTTCAACAGCCAGCCGGCCTGCGCGTCCTTCTTGACCGAGCGGCGGCCCGGCAGCGTGGCCACGCGGCGCTCGGCGGCTGACAGGTTGAAGCGGATGCCGTCGATCCAGCCGAGATCGAAAGGCTGGGCGGAGTTGCGCGCGGCAGCGGTGTGGGTCGGCGCGGGCGTCTCGGCGGGCGTCCGGGGCGCGGCCGTCGGCGAAGCCGGGCGCGAACGCACCGCGCCGCTGGGGCGAACGAGGGAAGTGGAAGTCATGAATGGGCGGGCGCCGTGGCGCGCAAGGGCCGCAGGTGCGGCGGGACGGCAGGGGGCATGTCTTTTTGTCTCCGAGCCTCGTCGCATCGAATCGGATCGCGGCGGGCCTTGGTGTTCGTGTTGGCGCAAATGTTATTACAACAACATTTATCCGCGCAATATGTTTTTCAAACAACATTGAAACCACATGCGATGCCCGATACTCCGGCAGGTGGACCTGAGGAAACCGAACATGAGAAGAACCGCCGGAGCCGAAGCCCGGGCCGTGCGCCTGGCCAGGATGCAGGAACTCGTCGAGGCCGGCGGCCCGCTGCCGATCAAGCAGGCGGCGCAGCAGCTCGACGTGACGGAGATGACGATCCGCCGCGACCTGGCGTCGGCCGAATCTCCGCTCTCCGCACTCGGCGGCTATGTGCTTGCGACGACGCTGCCGGGCGCCGAGCGCTACTCGCTCGACGAAGCCAGCGACCAGCACGCCGCCAACAAGCGCCTGGCCTGCGAGCGCGCCGCCGAACTCGTGCAGCCGCACGACAGCCTGTTCATCGACTGCGGCACCACCATGGTCCATTTCGCGGAAGCGCTGCCGCCCGAGATGCCGCTGAGCGTGGTGTGTTACTCCACGAACATCGCGCAGGTGCTCAGCCGCCGCCCGAACACGCAGCTGATGCTGCTCGGCGGGCTGTACCACCCCTCCTCCGCCACCTTCTTCTCCGACGAGGGGCTGCAGTACCTCGCCAGGCTGGGCGTGAACAAGGCCTTCATCTCGGCGGGCGGCATCGACGTGGAACGCGGCGCGAGCTGCTCCAACTTCCACGAGGTGCCGGTGAAGCAGGCGGCCATCCGCAGTGCGTCGCAGAGCTTCCTGGTCATCGACGAAAGCAAGCTCGGCACGCTGCGCCCCGCCTTCTTCAGCCCGCTCGATGCCTTCGCTCGCATCGTGGTCGGCGGCTCGCCGGAGCCTTCGCTGAAGAAGCAGTTCAAGGACCTGCCGCTGGAATTCGCGCGCGCAGCCGACGCGTAGAACGAGCACCCTGCAGCGGCCAAAGCACGACATTGCCCCGCCGCATCGATCAAGGAGAATCGCGACGATGGCGCGGACCGGCATCCGGTCCGCGCACCCCACCCACTACCCGCGATCCTGCGATCCCGCGATGAACACCGGCACCGTTTCCCTCGACGAGCACTGCCTCAAGATCCTCTCCGCGCTGCAGCACGACGGACGCCAGACCGTGCAGCAGATCTCCGAGGCCGTCGGCCTCTCGCCCACGCCCTGCTGGAAGCGCATCAAGGACATGGAGGCCGCGGGCGTCATCCGCGGCTACACCACGCTGGTCGATCCTGAGCTGGTCGGCCTGCACGTCTCGGCCGTGGCCGAGGTGAACCTCGATCGCCACAGCGAGACGATGGTGCAGCGCTTCGAGGAGGCCGTGGCCGCCAGTCCGCAGATCATCCGCTGCGTCTCGGCCACCGGCCCCGCCGACTACATCCTCAACGTGACCGTGCCCGACATGAAGCACTACGAGCGCTTCCTGCACGAGGTGCTGTTCAGCCTGCCCGGCGTGACCCACGTGCGCTCGAGCATCGTGCTGCGCGAGATCAAGTCCGAGACGGCGCTGCCGCTGGACCACCTGCTGCCGGGCACGCCAGGCAAGCCCCGCGCCGCGGGTTTGCGCAGAAGCTAGGGACTGTTCAAACCATCCCCGGGGCCGCGAAGGGCAGCAAGGAGCGTTGGGGCACCAACGCGCCCCCGGAAATGGTGTGGACAGACCCTGATGCCGCCCAAGGGCATCGGCACCGTGTGCCGAGGGTCGTGTGGAGAATGACCGCATCCTCCGCCCCGATCGCACACCGACCATGCCCCTGCCCAAGCCCCTTCTGCTGCAACGCGCCTATCTCCTGCTCATCGCCGTGCTGGTGTTCGCCGGCTGCTGGATCGCGCCGATCGACGCGCCCGCGCGGGCCCAGGTCAACGACGGACTGAAGCGCGCACTGACCACCTTCGCTGCAGCACGCGCGCTCGGGGCAGTGGTGTCGGTTGCGCAGGGCACGCAGGTCGATGCCACGCCGGGCGGCGTGGGCGTGAGTTTCGCGCCGGGTCAGGCACTGAAGCCGCTGAACGAACTGATCGAGCAGTTCGCGGCGGTGATGCTCGCGGCCAGCGTGTCATTCGGCATCCAGCTGGTGCTGCTGAACATCGGCGCACACCATCTGATGTCGTACCTGGTCTGCGCCGTGGCGCTGGCCTGGATCGCATGGCGCTGGCGGCGCGGCAGCTCGCCGCGCTGGCTGCAGTCGGCGCTGATCGGCCTGCTGCTGGTGCGTTTCGCCGTACCGCTTGCCGCGGTGGCCAATGAAGGTCTCTACCGTACGTTCATGGCCAGCGACTACCAGGCCGCGCTGTCGGGCATCGAGCAGTCGCCCGCCGCCGTGGTGGATGCAACGAAAGAGGCACCGGCCGCGCAGGAAGGCTGGCGCGACCGCATCGAACGCTGGCTGCCCAAGCTGCCGGACCTGAAGGCCACCTACGAACAGATCCTGAAGTCCGCCTCCGACTGGGCCGAGCGGATCGTGAAGCTCATTGCACTGTTCGTTCTGCAGACAGTGGTGCTGCCGCTGGCATTCCTGTTCGCAGCGTGGGGGGGGGGGGGGGGGGGGGGGGGGGGGAGAGCAAGGGGGGGGGGGGGAGAGCG
>NZ_JBQEQC010000030.1:0-32675 GCF_052044195.1 Variovorax sp. 22077 | reverse complement strand
GTTCTTTTTTGCAGCGTGCCGCCCCCCACAACCCCCCATCCGCGAGCCCGCACGCAGGTAGGCGGGATCGCGCGGCCGGCTTCGCCTGCTGCGAATCGAAAGCGGGCCTACTGCACCACGCGGCCGTAGCAGGACTTCAGGGCCGCATAGTCGTAGTAGTGGGCGGTACCGGCCTTCTTCGCACCGTCGCACGCGGCCTTGAAGTCGGTTTCCTTCTCGTTGTATAGCATCTTCACGAGCAGCTTGCCGCTGCCGTCAGCGTACACGTCCCATTGCATGTTGGCGGCCATGGGCGACACGTATTCGCCGCGCCATGGGTTGCTGCCGTAGCTGAAGCTGGCCGCCGCGGGCACGCCCTGGTCCACGCCCTTCAGCCCCATGCGAACGGCGAAGGGCATGATGATCTCGGCGTGCGCGAAGCGCAGCTTGGCGGCATGGGAGCGATCGCCGCGCGCAATGGCATCGACCTCGTTGAACATGTCGTCCACCAGGATCTGCGACATGCGCGAGGTGATGTCGCCCTTCTCGGTCATGCCGGGGCCCTTGTCGTAGAAGTCGGACCCGTCGTTGAGCGCCGCGAAGAACTTCGCCTGCGCCGCCGGCATGTAGGCGGCGAAGTCGACACCGGCCTCGCTGCGCATGGCTGGAGCGATCACGTAGAGCTCGTACAGCAGCGACCCGGCATCGCCCAGGGACTTGATCGTGGTCTTGCCGTCGCCGTCGATGCTGGAAAAGAACTTGCCGTCGTCGCTCGCGAAGCTGCGGGAGCCGGTGTTGGCGAAGCTGTAGCTGCCGTCGGCGATCTTGTCGACGAAGCTCTTGGCGAACAGCCGCTCCAGCAGCACGCGGCCGGCCGCCGCTGCCTCCGGCGTGACCGTGAGGCCGCTCTGCTTGGCGGCGAGATCGGCATCGCCGGACTTGTAGGCCTGGTAGGCCTGGCTGTCCCGATAGGTCGTGTAGAGCGGATCGTCCGTCTTGCTCACCAGGTCGGTGGCTTTCACGAGCTTGTGGAAGTAGAGCAGGAAGCGGTTGGTGCCGGCCGGTTGGCTCGCCGCCGTGCCGGTGTCGGGGTACGGCGCCGGTGCCGGCGGATAGGTGACGAGCGGCGCCAATGCAGGCTGCGTCGCCTTGAGCGACTGCACGAAGAAGCTGCCGCTGTCGACCGCGCGATCGACGCCGGAAGTCACGGTCACGATCTGCCGCGGCGCCGAGCCTGCGCTGTCGCCGACCGGCTTCCAGAAGGCCGGCAGGCGCTGCAGAAGCCGGGCCGCCAGCTGCGTGTGCTCATTGATGCCGACCTGCGTCTCGTTGCCATAGCCCGGCTTGGTGATGCCCGCGACGCCGTAGCCCAGCAGGAAATTGGCCTTCATGATCTTCAGCACGTCGGCCCCCAGCTTCTGGCCCAGCGGCGTGAGCGCGCCGTCGTCCCGCGCCTTCTCCCACATGTTGTAGACCGCCAGGTCGTACTTGAGGCTGGACAGGCCGCGCGAGCCGTGGCGCGCGATCATCTGCGTGTAGACCGGCGAGAAGCCCGCGGGCGGCGCTTCGTAGGTGCTGACGTCCTGCTGCGGGCGGTAGGGAGCCTTGGTCTGGTAGTAGCGGTCGGTCAGCGCTGCGGCGGTCAACACGGCCTTGATGTCGTCGCCGCTGGCCGACGCAGCGATCGCATCGCGGATGCGCTGCAGCCCTTCGTCGGATGCAGCCTTGAGCGCGGCCTTCGCCACGGGGTCGGCCTCGGTGTTGAAGTCTCCGAGCAGCTTGGCCGCGATCACGCCCACGGAGATGGCCACCTTCGCGGTGGCAGCCTTGAAGTCGATGCCGCCCGCTTCCATTTCGGCGACCACCGCGGTCGAGTGGAAGTCGACGACGCCCGGCGCCTCCTTCGGCGCACGCAGCACAAGCCGGGAGGTCACGGGCTTCGAGGTGGAGGTGGCGGGGTCGAGTTCGGTGGCGTCGGTGCCGATCTCGGCCACGATGCCGGCGCCCGTACCTGCGAGCGTGTATGCACCCCGCTTGTCGGTGCGGGTGGATGGCTCGCCGTCATCGCAACGGCCGTTGGCATTGGTGTCGAGGCAGACCTTGGCGTTGACGAAATAGCTTCCGACGACCATGCCGCTGGTGCTGGCCGCTGCCGGCGCCGCTGCCGGGGCTGGAGCCGGCGCAGGAGTCGCAGCGGCGGGCAGCGGCAGGAACGAGTTGCCTGAACCTCCGCCGCCGCCGCAGGAGGCCAGCAGAACTGCGAGCAGGCCGAGTGATGAAGCTGGCAGGCATGCCAGGGCGCGGTTGCGTGAAAGGTTCGGCAGCATTGGAAGGACCGTGGACAAAAGGCCCGAATCCTTCCATGCGCAGGTGACGTGCCCATGACGCTCGAGCACCCTCACTCGGCAGCCAAGGCTCGGGCCGCCCCTCCAATCGCCTCGAGCCTCAGGAAACGACCTGGTAGTACAGGTTCTGCGGATGCCGCGCCTGCGCAAAGAAGAACCAGCGCTCGGCCAGCAGCCCCGGCGCCTGCACCAGCGCCGCGAGCACCCACGGCAGTGCGCCCCCGACCGTCAAGCCCCATGCCAGCAGAAACACGGGCAGCACGAAGGCCAGCAGAAGAAAGCCGAGCTTCATGTTGCCCAGCACGGCGAGCGATGCGCCATGGAAGAACTCGCGCGTGTTGAACGACCCGGCCGACATGCCCATCGACTTCTGCACCAGCTTCTGCGTGCGGATGCCGGTGGCCGACTGGAGCGTCGACTTGTGGCGGATTCCCGCATTGCGCCGCAGCGCCGTGGCGCGTGCAGCCCACGCCGCCAGCGTGGCACCCAGCGCGAAAGGCCCGAACACCTGCAGAAAGCGCGCCTCGCCGGCCAGCGCCGCCATCGCGCAGGCCAGCACCAGCCCCGACGACAGGCCGATCAGCGTGAAGTTGACGATGGTCAGCGGATGCGCCCATTCCTCGATGAAACGCAGGCAGGCATAGATCATCGCGGTGCAGTACCAGAGCAGCAGCGCGCCGCCCAGCGCCAGCATGGGCAGCAGCCACGACCAAGGCGCGCCCAGGCCCGCGCGCAGCGACAGCCACCACAGCGCCACCAGCGCGATGAAGGCCGGCAGCACGATCACTTCGCGCGACATCCACGAGGTGCGCCACATCAGCACCGCGCGCCATGCGCGCGTCTTGCGGCCCAGGTGCATGAAGGATGCAGCGAGTCCCGCCACCAGCAGCACCTCGGCCACGCTCAGCGCAAGGCCCAGGAAGCCTGGCGCGAGTTCGATGCCGAAGAGCACGGCCAGGGCAAGCGCGAACACCAGCCCCTGCGCGGCGCCGGCCAGCGTGGTGAAGAAAAGGATCGAGAACGCCGGATGCATGTTGCGGCCTACTCCTGCTCTTGCGTCGACGACGTGATGCGCCGCGGCAGGTAGCGGTTGGCCGGGTTGGTCTCCCACTCCGGCATCAGCTGGTAGCCGCCGCGTTCGCGTATCGCCTTCGACACTTCGGAGTCGGGGTCCTTCACGTCGCCGAAGAGACGTGCGCCGGTCGGGCAGGCCTTCACGCAGGCGGGCTTGCGGTCCTCCTTGGGCAGCTGCTCGTCGTGGATGCGGTCCACGCACAGCGTGCACTTGGTCATGACCTGGCGCTCCTCATCCAGCTCGCGCGCGCCGTAGGGGCAGGCCCATGCGCAGTACTTGCAGCCGATGCACTTGTCGTAGTCGACGAGCACGATGCCGTCCTCCTTGCGCTTGTAGCTCGCGCCCGTGGGACACACGGGCACGCAGGGCGGGTCTTCGCAGTGCAGGCAGCTCTTGGGGAAGTGGATGGTCTCGGTGGCCGGAAAGGCGCCCGCTTCGTAGGTCTGCACGCGATTGAAGAAGGTGCCGGTGGGGTTGGCCGCATAGGGCCGCTCGTCGGCCAGCGGGCCAGCGCTGCCGGAGGTGTTCCACTGCTTGCACGAGGTGACGCAGGCGTGGCAGCCGACGCAGACGTTGAGGTCGATGACGAGGGCGAGCTGTTTGGCGAGGGTTTCGCCCTGCTCGGCGCGTTGGGTTGCATTACTCCCTCCCCCTCTGAGGGAGGGTTGGGGTGGGGGCACGCCGGCCTTCAATGCGACAAGGCTTCCCGTTGCTCCGCCGATGCCCCCACCCCTGCCCTCCCCCAGAGGGGGAGGGGGCAAGACCGGGGCGGACGTCATGAGGTCCCTGAGCCACTGCATCATTTCCGAGCCCTCCCCGCAAAGTACGTCAGAACACTCGCCGCCTTGCCCAGCACCCCAGGCACGGCCGGCATGCTCGCGACCTGCGGATAGCTCTCCTCAGGCTCACCCGGCTCGGCCGGCCGTATGCGCACGCGCACGTCGTACCAGCCCGCCTGCCCGGTGATGGGGTCGGAGTTGCTGATGGTCCCGCTCGCGGTGCCTGCACAGGGCAGCTCCTCGCTGATCAGGTGGTTCAGCAGGAAACCCTTGCGCGCCTCGTCCGCGCCCGGCGCGAGCTGCCATGCGCCGTCGGCCTTGCCGATGGCGTTCCAGGTCCACACGGTGCCGGGCTCCACCGCCTCGCTGTGGCGCAGCATGCAGCGCACCTTGCCCCAGCGGCTCTCGACCCAGCACCAGCCGCCGTCGGCGATGCCTGCGGCCTGCGCGGTCACCGGGTTCACGTGCAGGTAGTTGTGGCTGTGGATCTGCCTGAGCCATGCGTTCTGCGAGTCCCACGAGTGGTACATGGCCATCGGCCGCTGCGTGAGCGCATTGAGCGGGAACGCATCGAGATCGGTCGCCGCTTCTTCCAGTGGCGGATACCAGAAGGGCAGCGGATCGAAATACGTGTCGATGCGCTCGCGCAGCGCATCGGGCGGCTGCCGACCCGGGGCCTTGCCCTGCGCCGCGAGCCTGAAGCTCTGCAGCGTGTCGGAGTACAGCGCCAGCTGCACCGGGTCGTTGCGCTGGCGCCAGCCCTTGTCCTTCGCGAAGTCGAGGTACTCCCGGTTCCAGTTGCGCATGTAGTGCATGGTCTCGGGCATGTGGTAGTGGAAGACGCAGTTGTTCTTCTCGTAGGCCTCCCACTGCTTCGGGTTCGGCGCGCCGCGCAGGTGCTCGGTGCCGTCCTTGCCGCGCCAGCCCATCAGGAAGCCGATACCCGGCTGCGGCTCGAAGTTGACGATGAAGTCCGGGTAGCCGCTGTACTTGCGCCCGCCCTCGGGCGTGGTGAAGGCCGGAAACTTCAGCCGCGAGGCCAGCTCGATCAGCACCTCCTGGAAGGGCTTGCACTGCCCCGTGGGCGGCACCACCGGAATGCGGACCGAGTCGACGGGCCCGTCGAACTCCGAGATCGGACGGTCGAGCATGCCCATCACGTCGTGGCGCTCGAGGTAGGTGGTGTCGGGCAGCACGAGGTCGGCGAAGGCCACGGTCTCGCTCTGAAAGGCGTCGCACACCACCAGGAAGGGGATCATGTGCTCGCCCTTCTCGTCCTTGCGGTTGAGCATCTCGCGCACCGCCATCGTGTTCATGCTGGAGTTCCATGCCATGTTGGCCATGAAGATCAGCAGCGTGTCGATGCGGTACGGGTCGCCCTTCACCGCATTGGTGATCACGTTGTGCATGAGCCCGTGCGCCGACAGCGGGTGCTCCCACGAGAACGCATGGTCGATGCGGATCGGCGAGCCGTCGGGGTTGATCGCCAGTTCGTCGGGGCTGGCCGGAAAGCCCAGCGGCGCGGCATTGAGCGGCGTGTTCGGCTGGATCATGCCGGGGTCGTTGAAGGCCCTGTAGTTCGGCACGATGTGGCGCGGGTACGGCGCCTTGTGCCTGAAGCCGCCCGGCGCGTCGATGGTGCCGAGCACGCTCATCAGCACGGCCAGCGCACGTACCGTCTGGAAGCCGTTCGAATGCGCCGCGAGTCCGCGCATCGCATGAAAGGCCACGGGCCGCGCCTGCGTGGTCTCGTGCTTCCTGCCCCATGCGTCGGTCCACGGAATGGGCAGCTCGAAGGCCTGCTTCAGCGCCGTATCGCCCATCTCCCGCGCCAGCTTGCGGATTCGCGCCGCGTCGATGCCGGTGATGGCCTGCGCCCACTCGGGCGTGCAGCTCGCCACGCGCTCGCGCAGCAGCTGGAACGAAGGCGCGACGCGCGTGCCGTCGGCCAGCGTGTAGTGGCCTTCGAGCGCGGGGTCGCAGCCATCGGCGATGCCTTCGGGGTACGCGGGCTTCACGCTGCCGCTGGCCTTGTCCCACACCAGCTTGTTGTGCGGATTGCGGCCGTCGCCCGGCGGGCCGCGCTCGGGATCGAAGGCGAACAGCCCCTCGCGCTCGCAGTCGTCGAGCACCACCAGCTGCGGCGCGTTGGTGAAGCGCTTGAGGAATGCGTGGTCCACCAACTCGTTGCCGATCAGCTCGTGCAGCAGCGCCATGAACAGCGCGCCGTCGGTGCCGGGCTTGATCGGAATCCACTCGTCGGCAATGGCCGAATAGCCGGTGCGCACCGGGTTGATGGAGATGAAGCGGCCGCCAGCGCGCTTGAACTTGCTGATGGCGATCTTCATCGGGTTGCTGTGATGGTCCTCGGCCGTGCCGATCATCACGAAGAGCCTGGCGCGCTCGAGGTCGGGCCCGCCGAATTCCCAGAAGCTGCCGCCGATGGTGTAGATCATTCCCGCGGCCATGTTGACCGAGCAGAAGCCGCCGTGCGCCGCGTAGTTGGGCGTGCCGAACTGCCGCGCGAAGAGGCCGGTGAGCGCCTGCATCTGGTCGCGCCCGGTGAAGAGCGCGAATTTCTTCGGATCGGTGGCACGGATCTTCGCGAGCCTCTCGGTCAGCATGTCGAAGGCGCGCTCCCAGCTGATCGGCTCGAACTCGCCCGCGCCGCGCTCGCTGCCGGCCTTGCGCAGCAGCGGCTGCGTGATGCGCGCGGGGGACACCTGCTTCATGATCCCCGAGGAGCCCTTGGCGCAGATCACGCCCTGGTTCAGCGGGTGGTTCGGGTTACCGTCGATGTAGCGGACCTCGGGGCCCTTCTCGCCCTCGCGCAGGTGCACCCGGATGCCGCAGCGGCAGGCGCACATGTAGCAGGTGGTGGTCTTGACCGTGGTGTCGGCCGTGGGCGTGGGCGCTGCCAGCGGGTCGTGCACGGGCTCGTGAGACAGGAAGCTGAACACTTGGCGGTCCTTTGTTTTCAGGCGGGTCCGTTCGATGGTATGCAGCCTCGATCAAACGAAAAAGCAGAGAATATCGCTCACCATGACCGGAAAAACTGATCAGCAGCAGGGCACGGCATCGAGCCCCCGCCTGCGCCTGAACCTGCGCCAGCTCGAAGTGTTCGTCGCCACCGCCCGCGAAGGCAGCACCCGCGCCGCGGCCGACCGCATCGCGCGTTCGCAGTCGGCGGCCAGCAGCGCGCTGGCCGACCTGGAGTCTTCGGTGGGCGTGCAGCTCTTCGACCGGCTGGGGCGCCGGCTGGTGCTCAACGAGAACGGCCGGGCCCTGCTGCCCAAGGCGCAGGCGCTGCTGGACCAGGCTGCAGAGGTCGAAGCGCTCTTCAGCGGCGAGCATGCGGCGCCGCTGCGTGTGGCGGCCAGCTTCACCATCGGCGAATACCTTTTGCCGGAGCGGGTGTCGACCTGGACGGCACTGCATCCGCAGAGCCAGGTGCACCTGCACATCGCGAACACGCACGACGTGATCGAGGCGGTGGCGGGCTTCGACGTGGACGTGGGCTTCATCGAAGGCCCGCAGACGCACCCCGACCTCGTGGTGCGGCCCTGGCGCGAAGATGAACTGGTGATCGTCGCCGCGCCCGGCCACGAGCTGGCGGGCCGCATCGCGACCCACAGGCAACTTTCGCAGGCCACGTGGGTGCTGCGCGAGCATGGCTCCGGCACGCGGCAGGTGACGGACGCATGGCTGATCCAGAACCTGGAGCAGGTGCACGTGGGCTTCGAACTGGGCAGTACCGAAGCCATCAAGCGCGTGGTGGCTTCGGGCACCGGGCTCGCATGCCTGTCGCGCTACACGGTGGCGCAGGCGCTGGAAGACGGGCACCTGGTGGAACTGCGCACGCGCCTGCCAGCCGGGATGCGGCGGCTGGCGACGGTGATGCATCGTGACAAGCTGCTGGGCCGCGCGACGGCGGATTTCCTGCGCCACTGCGGCGCGGTGGTCCCGCGCCCCTCCACCTCTCGCTAGGCCTCTAGATGCCCAGGTAGGCGCGACGCACTTCAGGGTTGTCGCGCACCTCGGCCGCCGTGCCGGACAGGATCACCCGCCCCGTCTGCAGCACGTACGCGCGTTCGGCGATCTGCAGGCTTTCGGCCAGGCGCTGCTCGACCAGCAACACGGTGACGCCGGCATCGCGGATGGCCACGACCGCGTCGAAGATCTCGTCGACCAGCTTGGGCATGATGCCCTGTGAAGGCTCGTCGAGCATCAGCAGGCGCGGACGGGTCATCAACGCACGGCCGATGGCCAGCATCTGCTGCTCGCCGCCGGAGAGCGTCTCGGCGCGCTGCGGCAGCCGCTCCTTCAGGCGCGGGAACAGCTTGAACACCATCTCCAGCGGCGCTTCGCGATCGGCCTTCTTGCGGTGCAGGTAGCTGCCCAGGCGCAGGTTGTCCGCCACCGACAGGCGCGGGAACAGGCGCTTGCTCTCGGGCACGAAGGCCAGCCCGCGCGCGGCGATCTGGTGACCCGGCAGCGCCTCGATGCGCTCGCCGGCGAAGCTGACTTCGCCCGAGCGCGGCTTCACCATGCCTATCAGCGACTGCAGCAGCGTGGACTTGCCCGCGCCGTTGGCGCCGGCGACGACGACGATCTCGCCCTCCTTCACCGAGATGGAGATGTCGGAGATGGCGACGAGCCCGGCATAGGCCGAAGTGAGCCCGCGGACTTCAAGCAGCATGGTGGCGCTCTCCCAGGTAGGCGGAAATGACGGCGGGGTCGCGCACGACGTCGCGCGGCGATCCTTCGGCGAGCACCTGCCCGAGGTTCAGGACCAGGGCCCGGTCCACCAGCGGCATGACGACTTCCATCACGTGCTCGACCATGACCACGGTGACTCCTGCATCGCGCACCTTGCGGATCAGCTCCACGCCCAGCCGCGCTTCGCTGGGCGTGAGGCCTGTCAGCACCTCGTCCAGCAGCAGGAGCTTCGGCCTGGTGGCCAGCGCGCGGGCCACCTCGAGGCGGCGTTTCTCCGGCGGGGTGAGCTGGTGGGTCGGGGTGTTGGCCTGGCGTGCCAGACCGGTGAACTCGAGCATCTCCAGCGCCGCGTGGCGGGCAGCCGACGCGCCGGCATGGCGCACGAAGCTGCCGATCATCACGTTCTCGACCACGCTCATCGAATCGAAGGACCGCGGCACCTGGTAGGTCCGGGCGATGCCCAGCGCGCAACGTCTCGTGGCGGGCAGCGCGGTGATGTCCCGCCCTTCGAAGTGGATGCTGCCGGAGGTAGGCGGCAAGGCACCCGCAATCAGGTTGAACAAGGTCGACTTGCCTGCCCCGTTGGGGCCGATCAGGCCGAGGATCTCACCCTTGCGGATCTGGGCATCGACGTTGGAGTTGGCCACCAGGCCGCCGAAGCGGCGCGTCACCTGGCGAGCCTGCAGGAGGATGTCGCCGCTCATACCGCGACCTCCTTTCGGCGCCCCTGGCGCAGCGGCCACAGGCGGACCAGACCCTCCGGCTTGAGCAGCGCCACCGCCATGACGAGGCCGCCGTAGATCATCAGGTCGAGGCCCGAGCCCGAGCCGCCCATGTAGCTGCGCGAGAGCTCGGTCAGCGGAATCAGGATGACCGCGCCAAGCATCGGACCCCACAGCGTGCCGATGCCGCCCAGCACGACCGGCAGCACGATCAGCAGCGAGAAGCGGAACTGCAGCACGCTGTCCGGGTCGACGTAGGAAACGAAGGCCGCGTAGAAGCCTCCGCCCACGGCGGTGAGGAAGGCCGAGATGGCCGCTGCCGCCAGCTTGGAGCTGAGCACCGTCACGCCCAGGCTCTCGGCAGCCTCGGGGTTGTCCTTGACTGCGCGCCACCAGTAGCCCCAGCGCGAGTCCTCGATCAGCCAGCAGATGAACCAGGTGAGCGCCAGCAGGCCGACCGCGAAGTGGATGTAGGGCGTCTTGTCGCGGGCGAATTGAAGGGTCGCCCAGCTGTCCTCGCCGAAGGGCCACTGGATGCCCGAAGCGCCGCCCAGCCATTCCCAGTTGTGCACGATGAGCAGCCCCATCTCGGCGATCACGATGGTGGCGATGGAGAAGTAGTGCCCCTTCAGCCGGAAGCAGCCGTAGCCCAGAACCACCGCCAATGCCGCGGCCATCAGCCCGCCGCCCAGCATGCCGAACCAGGGCAGCAGGTTGAAGCCGACGTAGAGCTTGCTGGTGGCATAGGCACCCACTCCGAAGTACAGCGCGTGCCCCAGCGAGATCTGGCCGCAGTAGCCTCCGAGGATGTTCCAGGCCTGCGACAGGGCGGCGTACATCAAGGTGAGCACGATGACGTTTCGCAGATAGGCGTTCTGCACGACCAGCGGCGACAGCGCGGCGAGTACGAAGATCACCAGCGCAACGACGAGCTGCATGCGGCGGCGCCGGCCGAAGCTGTGCACCGCGTCGTCGGCTGCGTTGGTGGAAGCCGCCACGGCGGGTGCCGTGGTGGCAGCGAGGATCGTCGGTTGCATCAGAGTCTTCCGAAGAGGCCCTGCGGACGCAGGAAGATGATGGCCAGGTAGAGCACGTAGATGCCCATGGACTTCATGGCCGGCGGCAGCACGACGGCCGTCAGCGCCTCGACCAGGCCGACGACGATGCCAGCCGCGAAGGCGCCGAAGACGCTGCCGAAACCGCCGAGCGCCACGGTGATGTAGGCGATGGTGCCGAACGCGGCGCCGACTTGCGGATGGATGTAATAGAAGGTGGAGAGCACCGCGCCCGCCACGCCGACCAGTGCCGCGCCCATGCCCCAGCCCAGCGCGAAGACCCGGTTGCTGTCGATGCCGACCAGCGCCACGGCGCCCTTGTCTTCCCGCGTGGCTTCCAGCGCGCGGCCGAAGTCGGAGTGCTTCATCAGCAGGTACAGGCCGCCGAAGGCGATCAGGGAAACCACCGCGCCGAACACCTGCGGCAACGGCAGGAACAGACCGCTCAGCTCCAGCGTCTTGCCGCCGAGCCAGCCGTTGTCGCCGATGTTGCGGTAGTCGGGCGTGAAGAAGAACTGCGCAGCGCCCTGGATCAGCGTGGCCAGGCCGAAGGTGGCGAAGATCTGCACCATGCCGGCGTTGACCTTCACCCGCAGCGCATGGCGCACCACGCCGACGTAGACGCTGGCCCCGAAGATGAACATCACGGCCGCCACGAGCGGCAGGGCCAGCACGGGGTCGATGTGGAAGAAGACGAAACACCCGAAGGTGGCGTACATGGCCAGCATCATGAATTCGCCATGGGCGAAGTTCACGACGTCCATCAGCCCGAAGATGAGAGACAGGCCCACGGCGACCATGCCGTAGATCAGCCCCATCAGCAGGCCGCTGGCCAGGATCTGCATCAATGCGGAAGCGGTCATGGTGCGAACGGCGGCGTTGCGAACAAGGCGCTCAGGCGTTCATCGGCCACGCCAGCTTGGCGGTGGCGACCTCGAACGGATACACGGTGACGAAGCGGCCCTTGGTCCACTGGATCAGCACCGGGTTGGCAAAGGTGTTCTGGCCGGTGGCATCGAACTTCACGCGCGACCACGGCATGATGGTTTTCTCGCCCGGGATGTCGGTGGCGGCGAGCGCATCGCGGATCTTGCGCGGGTCGACCGATCCGGCGCGGTCGATCGCTTCGGCCAGCACCATCAGGGCGCTGAACTGGCGGGATGTCTGGTCGTTCATGTCGCGGCCGGCCTTGGCCTTGAACATCGCATTCACGGCCTTCGCAGAGGCGCGCTTCTCGCCCATGTCCTCGGAGAAGCTCGCGCGGCTGATCATCCCGACCAGCTTGTCGCCGACCGCGTCGAGCGCCGGCTTTTCGACGAAGCCCGCGGCCTGCGCGACGATGTTGCGCGGCTTGTAGCCCAGCGATGCCATCGTGTTGGTCAGCAGGATCGCGTCGGTGGTGTAGCTCGATGGCATGAGCACGTCCGGATTGGCGTTCTTGATCTGCTGCACTTCCGCGGTCAGCGACGGAGAGTTGTTGCGGTACTTGATGTCGCAGGCGATCTTGTAGCCGCGATCGGTGGCGAGCTTGCGCTGCACGGTGGAGGAGTCAGTGCCGAAGATGGTGTCTTCGTAGAAGAGTCCCACCGAGCCGATCTTCTGGCCCTTGGCCTTGAGCGCATCCATGAAATCGAACATCGCTTCGGAGAACATCTCGTCGTGCGCCGCCGTGCGGAAGAAGAACTTCAGGTTGCGGCGGCTCAGGCTGGGCGAGGAGGAATCGGCGCAGACGAAGGGCACGCCGTAGCGCTCGCAGGTCGCGCTGACCGTGGTGGACACCGACGAGTGATAGCAGCCCACGATGGCGCAGACGCCATCCTGCGTGATGAGGCGCTCGGCCTCCGAGCGGCCCTTCTGCGGATCGGCCTGGTGGTCGGCATAGACCACGCGCACCTTGGCGCCGCCCAGGTTGGCCAGGCCGGCATTCCTGGCGGTCGGCAGGTCGAGCGCACTCGCGTTGTTGATGATGTCCAGCGCGGTCTCGAAGGCCTGCTTGGCGTCGATGCCGACCTGCGCGCTGGAACCGGTCAGCGGATAGATCGCGCCGACGACGACCTCCTTGCCCTGGGCCAGCGCCTCGGTCCATGCGCCCTGAAGAACGGCCGCTGCGCCCGCGCCGAGAAGAACTTGCCTGCGTTTCATCGAATGACTCCTGGTGAGGATGAGTGACGGAATCGGAGAGCCGCTTCAGAACACCGCGAGGTGGCTGTTGCGGACGTCGGTGACCAGCATGTGGCCGGGCTTGTGGGTGATCGCGAAGGGCAGGCGGGCCGAACGAATCGCCTGCTGCGGCGTGACCCCGCACGCCCAGAAGACGGGAATCTCGCCGGGACGGATCTCCGCGGCCTCGCCGTAGTCGGGCGCGTCGATGTCGGCGATGCCGATCTCGGCCGGATCGCCCAGGTGCACCGGCGCGCCGTGCGTGCTGGGAAAGCGCGACGTGATCTGCACGGCGCGGATGGCCTGCGCCGCCGTCATGGGCCGCATGCTGACCACGCCCATGCCGCCGAAGCGTCCGGCGGTACCGTTGGGGCGGTTGGTGTCGTACATCGGAACGGTGGTGTTCTGCTCGATGTGGCGAACGGGCACGCCGCCTTCCAGCAGCGCCTCCTCGAAGGACAGCGAGCAACCGATGACGAAGCCGACGAGGTCATCGCGCCAGAGTTCGCGCAGATGGGGCACTTCGGCGACCTTCTCGCCATCGCGGAAGAGGCAGTAGCCAGGAACGTCGGTGCGCAGGTCGATGTCCTCGCCGAGCTCCGGCACGGCCGGATCGCCGACCTTGGTGATGCCGATCACCGGGCACGACTTGGGGTTCAGCCGGGCGAAGCGCAGGAACTCGTCGGCGTACTCGCCGGGCATGATCGCGAGGTTCCCCTGGGTGTAGCCCGGGCACTGCCCGGCGGTCTGTGCGGTGAACCGGCCGGCACGTACGAGCTGCCTGAAGGCAAGGGGCGAAGAAGCGACGGTCATGGCGTTTCGGCGTGTGAGCAAGGAAGTTGCTTACTTTATGAAGCGTGCAGGTCCACCGTCCATCGAAGAATTGTCGAAGCAGCTGTTCAGAAGACTTGAACAGCAGCGCACAACAATCGAACACGGCCCACCAAGACGGAGCGCTGCACGCACTCATTTGGAATACCGACGATGAACACCCGTTTCGTGGAAACCTTCATTCTTCTGGCCCGCATCGGCAGCGTCCGACGGGTCGCGGAGGTCATGCACACCACGCCTGGCGCCATCTCGATGCGCCTGCGCTCGCTGGAAGAGGAGCTGGGGGTCTCGCTGTTCCTGTACGACGGCAGGAGCATGACCCTGACGGAGCAGGGAGCACGGCTGGTACAGCCCGCCGAATCGCTGCTGGAGACCACGCGCAAGATGGAGGCCGCCGCGCGCGACACCGGGGCGGAGATCGGCGGGCGCGTGCGCGTGGGCATCATCGAGACGGTCGTGCATACCTGCCTGCCCGACCTGATGAAGCTCATGCGCTCCAGCCTTCCCGGCGTCGAGCTCGACCTGCAGGTGGACCTCACCGTGAACCTCGCCGAACAGATGCTGTCGGGCAACCTCGACCTGGTGATGCGCGTATCCAGTGCCGTGCATCCCTCCCACGCCACCGTGGAAGACCTGATGATGCTGCCCGTCCACTGGGTGGCCCGCAAGGGGTTGCTCCCGAGGCGGGACCTGCAGCACAGCGTGCTGCGCCAGCAGCTGCTGACGCAGGTGCGCGGCACGCAGCCCTACCTGGATGCGATGAACGTCATCCAGCAGATGGCGGGCCGCCAGGGCGTGGCGCTGAGCGAACTGCGGGTGTCGGCGGCGCCCAGCATCACCGCCCAGCTGGCGCTGACGCGCGAAGGCGTGGGCGTGGCGCTCGTGCCGGGCATCTTCGTGAAGGAACAGATCGAGCGCGGCGACCTGGTCGAGCTCGACCTTCCGCCGCTGCCGGCTTTCAAGATGTCGCTCTGGTCCCCATGGAATGCCGCACCCCTGGTGGTGCGCACCGCCGAGGTCCTGCGCAAGGGAGCGCGCAACTTCTGCAGGCGCCACGATGCACGCTGGGTGACCCTCCTGGCGTGAACCGAGGCAGGGACGGACAGGCAGACAAAGGCGCGCGTCGGCGCGTGTTGCCACCTGTTCAATATTCCTGAATGGATCGGCGCAAAAGTTCTGGGTTGGCAATGCAGGCGGCCATTCCTAGACTGCCTCCTCCTTTCATTCACGACCGCCAACGTGTTCCAGAAGATCCTCATTGCCAACCGGGGAGAGATTGCCTGCCGCATCATCCGGGCCTGCCGCCAGTTGGACATCGCCACCATCGCGGTCCATTCCGATGCGGACGCCGATGCACTGCACGTGGAGCTCGCCGACATCGCCGTGCCCATCGGCGCGGCTGCGGCCTCGCAGAGCTACCTCGACGCGGACAAGGTGCTGCAGGCCGCCCTCGAACACGGCGCGCAGGCCGTGCATCCCGGCTATGGCTTCCTGTCGGAGAACGCTGCCTTCGCCAGGGCGGTGCTGGCGGCCGGCATGGCCTGGATCGGCCCCGATCCGCAGACCATCACCGACATGGGCGACAAGGCCCGCGCGCGCCGGATCGCCGTGGACAGCGGCGTGCCGGTGCTGCCCGGAAGCAGCAGTCTTGCCCAGGGCGACCCCGCAAGCTGGCACGTGGAAGCTGCACGCGTGGGGTACCCGCTGCTTGTGAAGGCGGTCGGCGGGGGCGGCGGCATCGGCATGAAGCGCGTCGACGGCGCCGACGCGTTGCAGGCCACCATCGAGTCGGCACAGGCGATGGCGCAGAAGGCCTTCGGGCAATCCGATGTCTACCTGGAGCGCTACGTTGCCCGCGCCCGTCACATCGAGATCCAGGTCTTCGGCTACGGCGATGGCCGGGCCGTCCATCTGTTCGAGCGCGAATGCTCGGTGCAGCGGCGGTTCCAGAAGATCGTCGAGGAATGCCCCGCGCCGCACCTGCCCGCCGGAGTGCGCGCCGCCATGGCCGATGCGGCCGTCGCACTTGCATGCAGCCAGCGCTATGCAGGCGCGGGCACCGTCGAGTTCATCGTCGATGCAGCCACGCACGAATTCTTCTTCCTGGAGATGAACACCCGCATCCAGGTCGAGCACGCAGTGACCGAGGCCTTCACCGGCTGGGACCTGGTGCAGGCCCAGATCCGGCTGGCCGCGGGTGAGTTGCCGACCATGACGCAAGACGACATCCGCGGCAGCGGAGCAGCCATCGAGTGCCGGCTCTATGCCGAGAACCCGCGCAGGAACTTCATGCCTTCGCCCGGGCTGCTCAAGCGCCTCGTGCTGCCGGCCGCATCCACCCGATTGCGCATCGACTGCGGCGTGCGCCAGGGCGATTCCGTCACGCCCTACTACGACCCGATGATCGCCAAGCTCATCTCGCACGGCCCCGACCGCGAGACCGCGATCGCCGTCATGCGGCGCGCCCTGCAGGCGCTCGAGATCGAAGGCATCCAGCACAACGGGGCGTTCCTCCAGGCCTTGCTCGACCATCCCGCCTTCGTGGCCGGCGAGATGGACACCGGTTTCGTCGAGCGCGAACGCGGCGCCGTTCTCGAGGCCATGGAAGCCCGCGCGGCGCAGGCGACGTCATGAGCTTCTTGTCTGCCCCCGCAGCACGCATCGAGCCACTTGGCGACAGCGCGCTGCGCATCGTCCTCGGCGACACGCTGGACCCTGTCGTCAACCGCCGCGTCTGCGCGCTGGCCGACCGCATCGCCGTCGCGCTCGCCGCCGGCCGCCTGCCGGGGGTGACCGATGTGCTGCCGGCCTTCAGCGTGGTCGGCGTGCACTACCGCGCCGACGCCATTCCCACCGATGGCAACGAAAGCCCTTTCGCAGCGCTGTTGCGCCTGCTGTCGCCCTTGCTGCCCGAGCGCGAAGGGCTGTCCATCGGCGCGACCGACCGGCTGATCGAGATCCCCGTGTGCTATGGCGGCGAGTTCGGTCCCGACCTCGAGGAGACCTCCGCCGCCTGTGGCATGACGCCGGACGAACTCATCGCCCTGCACCTAAACCCCAGCGAAGAGCAGCGCGTCTACATGATCGGCTTCGCGCCCGGCAACCCCTACGTGGGCCGGCTCGATCCGGCGCTGGCCATCCCCCGCCGCGCGACGCCGCGCACCCACATGCCGATGGGCACCGTGTGCATCGCCAACCGGCAGACCGTGGTCTACCCGGTGGCCGCACCCGGCGGATGGCACATGATCGGTCGCACCCCGCTGCGGCTGTTCGATCCCGCGCGCGCCGAACCATGCATGCTGCGCCCCGGCGACCGCATCCGGTTCAAGGCGATCGACTCTGACAGCTTCGCCCGCGCCATGGAGGCCGCATGAGTCTCGAAGTGGTCAAGCCGGGCTTGCTGAGCACCTTCCAGGACCTGGGGCGCATCGGCTCGCAGGCCATCGGCATGCCGGTGTGCGGCGCCATGGACCCGCTGTCGCACGGCATCGCCAACCTGATCGCCGGCAACACCGGCGAAGAAGCCACGCTCGAAATCACACTGATGGGGCCCTCGCTGCGCTTCGGCCGCGACAGCCTCATCGCGCTCGCCGGCGCGGACCTGAGCCCTACCCTGCAGCCTGCCGGCACCGACGCCGCCACGCCGGTCCCGATGCTGCAGCCCGTGCATGTGCCGGCTGGCGCACTGCTGCAGTTCGGCAAGCGCCGCAGCGGCCTGCGCAGCTACCTTGCGCTGGCCGGCGGCTTCGGCCTGCCGGCTGCGATGGGCAGCCGCAGCACCTACCTGCGCGGCGCACTCGGCGGCTTTCAGGGACGCGCGCTCCGCAAAGGCGATGTCATTGCCCTGCCGGCCTTCACGCCTGGCGCACCGACCGTCGTCACGCCCACCGCGAGCGCTCTGCTGCACGGCTTGCTGGAGCGCGGTGCTGCAGGCGCCACGGTCCGCATCGTCGAGGGACCGGAATGGCCCCAGTTCACCGATGCGTCGCACCGCACCCTGCTGTCCGAGGACTACCGCATCGGCTCGCAGTCGGACCGCATGGGCTACCGGCTCGAAGGGCCCGTGCTGCAGCGCACCGCACCGCGCGACATGTTGTCCGAGGCGGTCGCCTTCGGCACGATGCAGGTTCCGCCGGACGGCCAGCCCATCGTGCTGATGGCCGACCGCCAGACCAGCGGCGGCTACCCGCGCATCGCCCAGGTCGCGGGCGTCGACCTGCCCTTGCTGGCCCAGCACATGCCGGGCGAATCGATCCGCTTCGAGCGCATCGCGCTGGAAGCCGCCCAGCGGCTGCTACAGCGCCGCGCCTCGGCCATGGCGAGCCTGGCCCGGGCGCTGCGCGCCTAGCCCAGTGCAAGACAGAGAGATCACGATGAACGTCGAGCTCGCGGCACTGAAGCACCCGGGTTCGGCCCACGTCGCCCTCGACTTCCCCATCGGCGGCATCGACCTCCCCCACCGCGACCCGCAGCCTGGACGTCGCGGTCCTTTTTCCCTCTTCCTCCCATTCCTGAAAGAAGCCCAAGATGCGTGATGTGTCCCTGACGTCCGACGTGACCGGATCGGTCTGGAAAGTGCTCGTCGCGCCAGGAGAGCGGGTCCAGAACGGTCAACCGCTCGTCGTCGTCGAATCCATGAAGATGGAGATCGAGATGCTCGCACCGGCAGACGCCGTGGTCACCTCCATCCTCGTGCAGGAGGGCCAGATGGTCGAAGAAGACCAAGCCCTGGTCCTGTTGTGCTCCACCTGAGTTCGTCGGCAAGATGACGCGCCACTGAACTCCCGGGCGGCGGGCTCCTTGCAGCGATCAGATCGAAGAGACGATAGCGCGCCCTTCAGCCGGCGGCCCGCAGCACGCGCGCCGTGTGCCTGGCGATCACCGCTTCCTCATCGGTACGCAGCACCCACGCACTGACGGGGCTCTCGGCCGTCGTCAGCCGTGCCGCCCCGCTGCGGTTGGCTGCGGCGTCGACATTCACGCCCATCCACTCGCAATCTTCGAGGATGCGCTCGCGCAGAGCGCCCCCGTTCTCGCCGATGCCGCCGGTGAACACGATGGCTTCGACGCCGCGCAGTGCCGCCGCGAGGCTGCCCATGTGCTGCACCACCTGCTCGGCGAAGTGGCCGATGGCCTCGGCGGCGGCAGGCTCGGCCGAAGCCTCCAGCACGCGCATGTCGCTGGACACGCCCGAGATGCCGAGCAGTCCCGATCGGCGGAACAGCAGCGCCTCGACCTCGTCGGCCGACATGCCGCGCGAGCGCATCAGGTAGAGGACGACGGCAGCGTCGAGGTGGCCGCAGCGCGTGCCCATCGTGAGGCCGTCGAGCGGAGAGAAGGTCATCGTCGTCGCGACCGATCGGCCTTGCGCGATCGCGCACATCGAGGCGCCGTTGCCCAGGTGCGCGACGATCACGCACCGCTGCGCGAGTTCGGGAGCGATGCCAGCGAACTGCGCGACTATGGATTCATAGGAAAGGCCGTGGAAGCCGTAGCGACGCACACCCGCGTCGTGCAACTCGCGCGGCAGCGCGAAGCGGCGGTTGACCTCGGGCTGCACCGCATGGAAGGCGGTGTCGAAGCACGCCACCTGCGGCACGCCATCGAAGGCGGCCATCGCTGCACGCACGCCCGCGAGGTTGTGCGGCTGGTGCAGCGGCGCCAGCGGTTCGAGCTTGGCCAGAGCCTCGAGCACGCCGGCATCGATGCGCACCGGCGCCACGAAATCCGCGCCGCCATGCACGATGCGATGGCCCACTGCCGCGATGCGCCCTGCTCCCGATTGCCTCGCATGCCAGTCCAGCAGCGCCGCGAGCGCCCCCTGGTGCGAGGTCTGCGCGCCTTCGAGCGGCACGTCGTGCAGCGTCCGCCCGTCGGCATCGCGTACGCGAAGCCGCGCCTTCAGGCCCGCGCCCAGTCCGTCGGCCTGCCCCGACCAGCGCGCCGCCGGCAACGCGGAGCCGCCATCGCCGGCCGCATCGAACAGCGCGACCTTGATCGACGACGAACCCGCGTTGAGCGTCAGCAGCGAACCGGTCATGGGGTGCAGTGGATGGCGTTCAGACGTAGTCCTTGTACTTGTCGAGGAATCGTACCGGCTTCGACAGCGCATCGCGGCGGAACGGGTCGCCCAGCTCGCGCGTGCACATGATCTCGATCACGCAGGTCTTGCGCTCGTTCATCTGCATGTCGATGGCTTTCTTCAGCGCCGGGCCCACGTCCTCGAGCCTGTCGACCACGATGCCCTCGGCGCCCATGGCCTTGGCGATGCCCGCGAAGCTCTCGCTCTCGAGCTCGCCGGCCACGAAGCGGCGGTTGTAGAAGTCGACCTGGTTCTTCTTCTCGGCGCCCCACTGGCGGTTGTGGAAGACCACCGCCGTCACCGGGATGTCGTGGCGCACGGCCGTCATGATCTCGACCATGCTCATGCCCCACGCGCCGTCGCCGGCATAGGCCACGGCCGGGCGGTCGGGCGCCGCGCACTTGGCGCCGATCATGGTGGGCAGCGAGTAGCCGCAGTTGCCGAAGCTCATCGGCGCAAAGAAGCTGCGCGGTTCCTCGAAGCGCAGGTAGCTGTTGGCGATGGCATTGATGTTGCCGATGTCGGTGGAGACCATCACGCGCGGCGGCATGGCCTTCTCGAGCTCGCGCAGCACCTGGCGCGGATGCAGGTAGCTGCCGCCGGTGGGCGTCTTCTCGCCCTTGGCTTCCTCGATGACGTCGAGGCTGAACTGGTCGCGCTCGTGGGTCCACTCGTCGAGCTCCTTCTCCCACGCGGCCTTCTCGGCCTTGATCTTGTCGGCGCGCTCGGCCTTGGTGGCGTCGCAGGCCAGCGTCTTGCCTTGCAGGCGCTTGAGCAGTTCCTTCGCGGTGGCCTTGGCGTCGCCGTGGATGCCGACGGTGATCTTCTTCACCAGGCCCAGGTTGGTGTGGTCGGCCTCGACCTGGATGATCTTCGCCTCCTTCGGCCAGTAGTCCATGCCGTGCTGCGGCAGCGTGCCGAACGGGCCCATGCGCGAGCCGAGCGCGAGCACCACGTCGGCCTGCGCGATCAGCTTCATCGCGGCCTTGGAGCCCTGGTAGCCCAGCGGACCGGCCCACAGCGGATGGCTTGCGGGGAAGGAGTCGTTGCGCAGGTAGCCGTTGGCCACCGGCGCGCCAAGGCGCTCGGCAAGGGCCTTGCACTCCTCCACCGCGTCGCCCATGACCACGCCGCCGCCGGAGAGGATCACCGGGAATTTCGCGGAGGCCAGCAGCTCGACAGCCGCCTCCAGGCTCTGCTCGCCGCCCGCGCCGCGCTCCACGCGCATGGGCTTCGGGATCTCGCACTGGATCTCGCCGTAGAAGTAGTCGCGCGGAATGTTCAGCTGCGTCGGGCCCATCTCGGAGATGGCGCGGTCGAAGCAGCGCGCCGTGTACTCGGCCATGCGCTTGGGGTTGTTGACGTGGCCCTGGTACTTGGTGAACTCCTGGAACATCGGCAGCTGGTTGGCTTCCTGGAAGCCGCCCAGGCCCATGCCCATGGTGCCGGTCTCGGGCGTGACGATGACCACCGGGCTGTGCGCCCAGTAGGCGGCCGCGATGGCCGTCACGCAGTTGCTGATGCCGGGGCCGTTCTGGCCGATGACCAGGCCGTGGCGGCCAGACACGCGCGCATAGCCGTCGGCCATGTGGGCGCCGCCCTGCTCGTGCACCACGGGGATCAGCCGGATGCCGGCGGGCGCGAAGATGTCCATCGCGTCCATGAAGGCCGAGCCCATGATGCCGAAGATGTCGGTCACGCCGTTGGCGACCATGGTCTCGACGAAGGCCTCGGAGGGCGTCATCTTCTGCACGCCCTTGACGGCTTCGCGTGCGGGGGCTGCGGCTGGCTTCTGGCTCATGGGGGCGTCTCCTGGGAGGATGAGGGGCGAGGTTGAACTCTAAAAGTCGGAACGGCTTGTTCCGGAATTCGTTTCGGCGGAATATAGGACGGCATCCGGCTCGCGTCAAACAATTTACAAAAATCGGAACGTCTTGTCTCTTTTTTTTGTAAAACGCATATGATCCGCGCCATGAAGATCGTCAAAGGCCTCACGCCTGAAGCGCAGGACCCTGCGAGCCCGGGTGGCGATTCGCCCACCATGCGCCTGTTCTCGCTGCTCGAAGTCATGGCCGCGAAAGACCAGCGCTATTCGCTGCAGGGCCTGGTGGAAGAAACCGGCCTGCCCAAGCCCACGCTGCACCGCATGCTCCAGCAGCTCGAAGGCGCGGGGCTGCTGCAGCGCGAAGGCGACGGGCGGCACTACGGCATCGGCACGCGGCTGCGGCGGCTGGCCGAGAACCTGCTGCTCAACGACAGCCTGCACGGCGCGCGCCACACGGTGCTGCGCCAGCTGGTGGAGGAGATCGGCGAGAGTTGCAACCTCACCGCCCTCTCGGGCAGCGAGGTCGTGTACCTCGACCGCGTGGAAACCGCCGCGCCGCTGCGCTTCTACCTGCACTCGGGTTCGCGCGTGCCGGTGCACTGCTCGGCCAGCGGCAAGATCTTTCTCTCGCAGATGAGCGCAGCGCAGCGCCGCCGGCTGCTGTCCCACGCGCCGCTGGAGCCGTACACGCAAAGGACGCTGACCGACCCCGAGGCACTGGAGAAGGAAGTGCAGCGCGTGCGCAAGGACGGCTACGCCATCGACCACGAGGAGTTCCTGCCCGGCCTCCTTTGCATCGCCACGCTGGTGCCCTCGGGCGACGACGCCCCGTCGAACCTCTGCATCGCGGTGCAGGCGCCGGTGATGCGGCTCGACGCCGCCAAGGCGAAGAGCCTGCTGCCCGCGCTGCAGCGTGCGGCGCAGGCCCTGAGCCGCATCGACGCCGACGCGGCCTCCGACCGCGTCGACCATGCTCGGGCCTGAAGACAACCTTTTCGCAGGAAACCCCATGACCGACACCGCCGACCTTCGACCCGACCGGATGCTCAGCGTGCGCGAGGTGTTCGGCATCGACTCCGACCTGCGCGTGCCCGCCTTCAGCCCGTCCAAAGCCTTCGACGACCACGTGCCCGAGGTCGATGCGGTCTACCGCTTCAATCCCGACGTGACGCTCGCCATCCTCGCGGGCTTCATGCGCGACCGGCGCGTGATGGTGCAGGGCCTGCACGGCACCGGCAAGTCGACCCACATCGAGCAGGTGGCAGCCCGGCTGAACTGGCCCTGCGTGCGCCTGAACCTCGACGGCCACATCAGCCGGCTCGACCTCGTCGGCAAGGACGCGGTGGTGCTGCGCGAGGGCAAGCAGGTCACCGAGTTCCAGGAAGGCATCGTGCCGTGGGCGCTGCAGCGGCCGGTGGCGCTGATCTTCGACGAGTACGACGCGGGCCGGCCCGACGTGATGTTCGTGATCCAGCGCATCCTGGAGCGCGACGGCAAATTCACGCTGATGGACAAGAACCGGGTGCTGCGGCCGCACCCCTTCTTCCGCCTGTTCGCCACGGCCAACACGGTGGGGCTGGGCAACCTCAACGGCCTGTACCACGGCGCGCAGCGGCTCAACCATGCGCAGATCGACCGCTGGAACATCGTGGCCTCGCTCGACTACCTGCCCGCGGCGGAAGAGATCGCCATCGTGCAGGCGCGCGTGCCTTCGCTGGCCGACGAGGCGGGCACGAAGCTGGTCGCAGCGATGGTGGCCGTGGCCGACCTCACGCGAAAGGGCTTCGCGGCCGGCGACCTCTCGACGCTGATGTCGCCGCGCACCGTCATCACATGGGCGGAGAACGTCGAGATCTTCAAGGACCCGGCGCTGGCCTTCCGCCTTTCCTTCGTCAACAAGTGCGACAACGCGGAGCGTCCGCTGGTGGCGGAGTATTTCCAGCGCTGCTTCGACCGCGAGCTGAAGGAGTCGCACCAGCTCTCGTCGGACGCGCGCGAATGAACACCGGCCCCGCGAGCGCGATGCAGCGCCGCGTGCGGCGGGAAGAACTCGTGGCGGAGCTGTGCGCGGGCGTGGTGCGCGCCTTCAGCGGCGAGCGCGACCTGCATTTCCGCGGACGGCGGCTGCACCGCGGCCGCACGGCGCTGCCGTGGTTCGCGCCGCACCTGCATCCGTCGCCCGACACCGACGACTTCGCATCGTTCCGCGGCGTGGCGGACGGCCTCGCGCTGCGGCTCACCGCATCGGATGCCGCGCTGCATGAAAGCCTGCGGCCCGAGGAGCCCGTCGAGCGCATGCTGTTCGAGATGCTGGAGCAGTTCCGCGTGGAGGCGCTCGCGCCCGACGTCATGGCCGGCATGCGGCACAACCTTCGGCACCGGCACGAGCAATGGTCTCTCGCCTTCCATCACTCGGGCCTGACCGACACCGCGCGCGGCCTGCTGTTGTACGCCGTGGCGCAGATCTGCCGTGCACGCGTCAGCGGCCAGCAGGTGGTGGAGGAAACAGAGGACATGCTCGAAGCCACGCGCTTCGCGCTCGCGCCGCTGATCGGGCATGCGCTGGCCGGCCTGCGCAAGGACCGCGCCGACCAGGCCGCCTACGCAGTGCACGCCCGCGCCATCGCGCGCATCGTCGCTGCGATGCTTCACGAGGCCGGCGAAGAAGACGGCGAAGCCCAGCGCGATGCGCACGTGGACGACAAGCGCAGCGTGTTCAGCCTCGTGGCCGACATGGACCAGGAGATCGTCGAGCGCTTCACCACCGCCGAGTCGGGCCGCAGCGAGGTGCTCGAGGGCGCGGGCGGAGCCTACCGCGTCTTCACCGATGCCTACGACCGCGAGCACGACGCCGCCACGCTCGCACGCAAGGAAGTGCTTGCGGGCCATCGCGAGAAGCTCGACCGCCGCATCGCAGCACAGGGCGTCAACATCGCCCGCCTCGCGCGCGAACTGCGCGCCCTGCTCGCCGAGCCCGAGCGCGACGGCTGGGACGGCGCGCAGGAAGAAGGGCTCGTCGATGGACGCCGCCTCGCGCAACTCATTGCTTCTCCCACCGAGCGCCGGCTGTTCCGCATAGATCGCATGGAGCCGATCGCCGACTGCATCGTCACCTTCCTCATCGACTGCTCGGGCTCGATGAAGGAACACGCCGAGTCGGTCGCGATGATGGTCGACGTCTTCGCGCGCGCGCTCGAACAGGCAGGCGTGGCCTGCGAGGTGCTCGGCTTCACCACCGGCGCATGGAACGGCGGACGCCCGCAGCGCGAATGGGTGCGCGCGGGCCGGCCGCCGCACCCGGGCCGCCTCAACGAGCGCTGCCACATCGTCTTCAAGGCCGCGGCCACGCCGTGGCGGCGCGCGCGCCCGGCGATGGCGGCGCTGCTCAAGGCCGACCTGTTCCGCGAAGGCATCGACGGCGAAGCCATCGACTGGGCCTGCACGCGGCTGCGACAGCGAGGTGAAGCGCGCAAGCTGCTGCTGGCGATCTCCGACGGCTCGCCGATGGACAGCGCCACGCACCTCGCCAACGACGCGCACTACCTGGACCATCACCTGCGAGACGTGATCGCACGGCAGGAACAGCGCGGCGACATCGAGATCGCCGGCATCGGCGTGGGCCTCGACCTGAGCCCCTACTACAGCCGCAGCCACGTGCTCGACCTCGCAAACGCGAGCGGCAACGCCATCTTCCGGGAAGTCATCGAGCTCATGGCCGGGCGGCACCGCCGTTGAGCGCCGCACAGGCGGCCTGCTGAAGCCTTTGGGACTACATCCAAGTCCCCGATTGACAAAGGACGCTTCGGGTCCATCATTGCGTTTCAAAATCAAGAACGCTGTTCCATTATTTGGAACGCCAATGAAGACCACAGCCCCATGGACTCGACGCTTGCCAAGGGCCTCGCCGCCCTCGAATGGATGGTGCGCCAGCAGCGCGGCTGCCGCGTCACCGAACTGGCCCAGGCATTCGGCATGGCGCGCAGCAACGCGCACCGCACGCTGCAGACGCTGGTCGAGTGCGGCTGGGCCGTGCAGGACCCGGAGACGAGCGCCTACCGGCCGAGCCTGAGGCTCTTCGAGCTGGGAGCGATGGTCTCCGAGGCATCCGACATCGGCTCGCTGCTGCGCCCCCACCTCGCGCGGCTGTCGCAGGCCACGGGCGAAACCATCCATCTCGCGGTGCTCGACGGCGCGGAGATCGTCTACCTCGACAAGTTCGACAGCCCCTTGCCTGTGGCTGCCTACTCGCGCATCGGCGGCCGCGCGGCGGCGTACTGCGTGGCCTCGGGCAAGGCGCTTCTCGCTGCGGCGGGCCTCGGCGTGCCGGCGCTGCAGGAGTGCCTGGGCACGCTGGAGGCGCACACCAGGAACAGCATCACCGACTTCGACACCCTTTTCAACGAACTGGAACGCTCCCGCGCCCGCGGCTATGCAGAGAACCGCGAGGAATGGCGCATCGGCGTATGCGGCCTCGGCGCGCCCGTGCTCAATGCACGCGGCGAGGCCGTGGCGGCCGTCGGCATGAGCGTGCCCTCGATCCGCTTCGCGCGCACGCAGGCACGCGGGCTGGCCGACCACCTGATGGCCTGCGCACGCGACGCCAGCGTGACGCTGGGCTATCGCGTAGGCGCTGCAGCGGCCGGACCGTCGCCGATGTCCACCATAAAGAGAAGGAGACCCGAATGAAGTTGCTCTTCGCCCTCTTCGCCCCCTGGCATCGCGCCGGGATGCTGGCTCTCGCTGCCTTCGCCGCCCTTGCATCGCCCCTCGCCGCGCAGGCGGACAGCGGCGGCGACTACCCCACCAGGCCGATCCGCCTGGTCGTGCCCTACCCGCCCGGCGGCGGCACCGACGTGATCGCGCGCATCGTGCAGGAGCGCTTCTCGGCACTGCTCGGCCAGCAGGTGCTCATCGACAACCGCGGCGGTGCGGCGGGCTCGATCGGCACCGAGCTGGTGGCGAAGGCGCCGGCGGACGGCTATACCGTGCTCTTCACGCTCTCGTCGCACACCATCAACCCGGCCATCTACGCGAAGCTGAGCTTCGACACCGCGAAAGACTTCGCGCCCGTGGGCATGGTCGCCTCGCTGCCGCAGATCCTGGTGGCCAACACGCAGTTTCCGGCGAACACCGTTGCAGAGCTGGTCGCGCTGGCCAAGGCCAAGCCCGACAGCATCTCCTTCGCCTCGGTGGGCAACGGCTCGCCCGGCCATCTCGCGGGCGAGCTGCTGAAGCTGCGCACCGGCACGCAGATGACGCACGTGCCGTATCGCGGCGGCGGCCCGGCCGTGACCGACGTGATGGGCGGGCAGGTGCCGCTGCTGTGGGTGTCGATTCCCGCGGCCGCGCAGTTCGTGAAGGCCGGCAAGCTCAAGGCGCTCGCCGTATCCACCACCAGGCGCAGCGCAGCCTTCCCCGACGTGCCGACGATGCAGGAGGCCGGCATCGCCGACTTCGACGTCGACTCCTGGTACGCCGTCTTCGTGCCCGCCAAGACGCCCAAGCCCGCCATCGACAGGCTCAACCGCGTGATCAACACCGTCGTCAAGGAGCCGGAGATCCGAGACAAGCTGCTCGCCCAGGGCAGCGAAGGCGTGGGCGGAACGCCCGATCAACTCGGCAAGGTCGTGACCGCCGAACTGGTCCGCTGGCAGAAGCTCGCCAAGGAAGCCAACATCAAGGTGGACTGAGTTCGCCCCAGGCTGCGCGCACTCAGTGTCGCTGCGCCACCCCCTACCCAGGGGGCAACACCAGCGGCCCGGCAAAGCCGGTTCCGCGGTGTTCCCCGAATGAAGAGATATCGAAGTCGACGAAACCATGGCCAACTCAATGAATCCCTCTCCGCACTCCCCCATCGCCGAGCTGGTGGCCCGCGCCCGCGCCGCACAGCGCATCTACGAGACCTGGTCGCAGGCGCAGGTCGACACCGCCGTGGTCGCGGCGGGCTGGGCCATCATCGAGCCGGCGCGCAACCGCGAGCTGGCAGAGCTGGCGGTGAAGGACACCGGCGTGGGCAACGTCGAGGACAAGGTGCGCAAGAACCACCGCAAGACCTTCGGCCTGCTGCGCGACCTGCACGGCGCACGCTCGGTCGGCGTGATCGCCGAAGACCCGGCGCGCGGCATCGTCGAGATCGCGCGGCCCGTGGGCGTGGTGTGCGCCATCACCCCGTCGACCAACCCGGGCGCCACGCCGGCCAACAAGATCATCAATGCGCTCAAGGGGCGCAACGCGGTCATCGTCGCACCGTCGCCGAAAGGCTGGTCGACGGCGGCGCGGCTCATCGAGTTCATCCACCAGCAGTTCGACCGCATCGGCGCGCCGCGCGACCTGGTGCAGCTGCTGCCGGCGCCGGTCAACAAGCAGTCGACCGCCGAGCTGATGCGGCTGTGCGACCTGGTGGTGGCCACCGGCTCGCAGGCCAACGTGCGCGCGGCCTATGCGAGCGGCACGCCGGCCTTCGGCGTGGGCGCAGGCAACGTGGCAGGCATCGTCGACGAGACGGCGGATGTCGAAGCCGCCGCAGAGCGCATCGTTCGCTCCAAGACCTTCGACAACGCGACCAGCTGCTCGTCGGAGAACAGCCTCGTGGTCGTCGATGCGGTGCGCGCGAAGATGCTCTCGGCCTTGAAGGACCGCGGCGCCGTCATGCTCGCCGACGCGCAGAAGGCCACGCTGCAGAAGCTGATGTGGCCCGAGGGCAAGCTCTCTGCCGCCGTCATCGGCCAGTCTGCGCGCGTCATCGCCGAGCGCGCGGCCGAGGTCGATGGCGCCAACCGGGCCGCGTGGCAGGCGATCGCCGAGGCCGACCCGCGCATCCTCATGGTGGCGGAGGACGGCGTGGGCCACGACCACCCGTTCTCCGGAGAGAAGCTCAGCCCCGTGCTCGCGGTGTACGCGGCGCGCGATTTCGACGAGGCCGCCGCCACTGTGGCGCGCATCTATTCGTACGAAGGCGCGGGCCATTCGGTCGGCCTGCACAGCGCCGTGCCCGATCGAGCGCTCACGCTCGGTCTCACGCTGCCGGTGTCGCGCGTGATCGTCGACCAGGCGCACTGCATCGCCACCGGCGGCAGCTTCGACAACGGGCTGCCCTTCTCGCTGTCGATGGGCTGCGGCACCTGGGGCAGGAACAACTTCTCCGACAACATGAACTACCGCCATTACCTGAACATCACGCGCGTGTCGCGCCCGATTCCCGAGGTGGTGCCGAGCGAGGAAGACATCTTCGGCGCCTTCTTCGCAAGCCACGGCGCGAACTGAAGATGACGGCGGCCGCGACCACCGTGCATGCGCTGATCGAGCGGCAGGCACAAGAGCAGCCGCACGCGGTGTACGCGCGCGCCACGGAATCGGAACGGCACATCACCTGCGGCAATCTCGCGAGCGGATGCCGCCGCGTCTCGGCGGTGCTGCGCGGGCTCGGCATGCAGCCGGGCGACACCGTCTCGGTCGTCATGCCCAATGGCCTGCAGACGCTGCGGCTGCTCCTGGGAGCGATGCACGGCGGATTCCGCGTGAATCCGGTCAACCTGCTCTCGCAGCCCGAGCAGATGCACTACGTGCTCTCGCACTCCGACTGCCGCATGGTCTGCGTCGCGCCCGAATGGGAGTCGCGCGTGCGCGGCATCGTCGAAGCCTTCGACCGGCCGGTGAAGCTGATGGTGGTCGACCCGGAGGGCGATGCGCTGCCCGGCGAGGAAGAAGCTGCCGACGACGTGCCGCCGCCCTCGCCCGACGCCGTCGCGCTGCTGATGTACACATCGGGCACCACCGGCAATCCCAAGGGCGTGATGCTCACGCAGCGCAACCTGGCCGCCAACGCGCATGCCATCAGCATCGAGCACCAGCTGCGCCCTTCCGACCGCGTGCTGGCGGTGCTGCCGCTCTATCACATCAACGCATTCACCGTGACCATGCTCGCGCCGCTGGCGCACGGCGGCAGCCTCGCGATGCCGCCGAAGTTCTCGGCCGGCCGCTTCTGGGAGCAGGCCACGCAGACGCAATGCAGCTGGATCAACGTGGTGCCCACCATGATCTCGTACCTGCTCGAAGGCCCGAGGCCACCGCTTGCGCAGACGCTGTCGATCCGCTTCTGCCGCTCGGCCTCGGCCGCGCTGCCACCGGAGCACCTGCGCGCGTTCGAGCAGATGTTCGGCATCGGCATCGTCGAGACCATGGGTCTCACCGAGACGGCGGCGCCATCGTTCTCCAATCCGATGGACCCGGCCGCGCGCAAGCTCGGCTCGGTGGGCCGCGCCTCGGGCTGCATGGCCGGCGTGGTGGATGCGCAGCTTGCGGCCGTGCCCGATGGCACCACGGGAGAACTCGTCATCCGCGGGCCCAACGTGATGCTGGGCTATTACAAGAACGAGGAAGCCACCCGCGCGAGCTTCACGCCCGACGGCTGGCTGCGCACCGGCGACCTGGGTCATCGCGACGAGGACGGCTTCTTCTTCGTCACCGGCCGCATCAAGGAACTCATCATCAAGGGCGGCGAGAACATCGCGCCGCGCGAGATCGACGAGGCCCTGCTGAAGCACCCCGCCGTGCTCGAGGCCGTCTCGGTGGGCGTGCCAGACCGCCACTACGGCCAGGAGATCGGCGCGTGCATCGTGCTGCGCGAAGGCAGCGCCTGCAGCGAGGAAGAGCTGCGCGAGTTCGCCGCCACCGTGCTCGGCCGCTACAAGGCTCCAGGCCACTACCGCTTCGTGCAGGACCTCCCGCGCGGCCCTTCGGGAAAGGTGCAGCGCCTGAAGCTGCTGCCGCTCTTCCAGGCATGACGGCCGCCGAACTGCTGGTGCCGCCGCTGGCGCCGGCAACGCTCGCCTACAGCCTCTGCGTGGTGTTCGCGGCCGGCATCGTGCGCGGCTTCGCGGGCTTCGGCTTCTCCGCCATCACCGTCGCGGGCATGTCGCTGGTGATCTCGCCCGCGCTCGTGGTGCCCGCCATCTTCATGCTGGAGATCCTCGCCAGCCTGAGCCAGTTGCGCGGCATCGCGCGCGACGTGGACCTGCCATGGCTGGGCTGGCTGATGCTCGGCAACCTGATCTGCATTCCCATCGGCGTGGCGCTGCTCGCATGGCTGCCGGAGACGCCGCTGCGCCTCCTGATCGGCGTGCTGCTGATGGCCGCCGCATTGCTGCTGCGCGGCGGCGCACACGTCGCGCTGGAGCCCACGCGCGGCCTGCGCCTCGCGGCCGGCCTGGCCTCGGGCTTCATCAACGGCGTCGCGGCCATCGGAGGCATCGCGGTCGCGGTGCTGCTGAGCACCGCGAAGATGGCCCCCGCCGCGCTGCGCGCCACGCTGATCGCACTGCTGCTCTTCAGCGACGTGGTGTCGCTGATCAGCGCGGCGCTGATGCCCTCGTCGGCGCATGCCTCGGGCAACCTGCTGGGGCCGGACACGCTCAAGTGGGCGCTGTGGCTGGCGCCTGCGATGCTCGCCGGCATCTGGTGGGGGCAGCGCTCGTTCAAGGGCGTGTCGCCGGAGCAGTTCAGGCGGCTGGTGTTGAATCTGCTGATCGGGTTGGCGGCGGTGAGCATCACGAGAGCCGCGGGGGATCTACTGCATTAAGTCCGCATGATCAAAAAAGATGGAAATTGACGCATCTATGGTAAGCCACGTAATTTCCCCGTCGAACTTTGACTGCAGTTTTAGCTTCAATTGTTATTAAGCCCCACTCGACCAGGTATGCAATTGTCAGCCGCGCCCTACTCAGGTATCTTGATGTTTCAAAAGAATATCGAGGGAGTGCTGAATGGGAGTGGAAACGACGGCTATGCAGCCGGAGGGAGAGGTGCGTGCAGGGCCACAAGAGGGCCCCGATGCGGAGGCTGCGGCAAACCCGTCTCTCATCGCGCTATGCACCCTCGCGCGCTTCCACCAGATCGCAGCCGATGCGTTGCTGCTGTCGCATCAACTGGGCCTTGCATCTTCCGAGGCTGTCGACACCGCCACGCTGCTGCGCGCGGCTAAGTACCTGGGCCTGAAGGCCAAGTCCTCCCGCACCACACTCGATCGCCTGTCGTTGACGCCGCTGCCAGCCCTGGCAGTCATGCACGATGAATCCGGCCAGAAGCGCTTCGTCATCCTCGCCCAGTGCGACGCGCAGCGCGTCCTGCTGCAAGACCCTTCTTCTGCGAACGGCCGCCCGGTCATCGAACCCCTGGAAGTCTTCGCCTCGCACTGGACAGGCGAACTCATCCTCCTCACCAGCCGCGCAAGCCTCGCAGGCGAACTCGCCAAGTTCGACTTCTCCTGGTTCATCCCCAGCCTCGTCAAGCACAGGAAGCTGCTGGGGGAAGTGCTCTTCATCTCCTTCATCCTTCAGCTGTTCGCACTGATCAGCCCGCTGTTCTTCCAGGTCGTCATGGACAAGGTGCTCGTGCACCGCGGCATGACCACGCTGGATGTGCTCGTCATCGGATTGCTGGTCGTCGTCGTCTTCGAATCGCTGCTCAATGGCCTGCGCAGCTACGTCTTCAGCCACACCACGAATCGCATCGATGTCGAGCTCGGGGCGCGGCTGTTCCGTCATCTGGTCCAGTTGCCGCTGGCCTATTTCCAGGCTCGGCGCGTCGGAGATTCCGTCGCCCGCGTGCGCGAACTCGAGAACATCCGCAACTTCCTGACCGGCAACGCCTTGACGGTGCTGCTGGACGTCGTCTTCTCCATCGTCTTCGTGGCCGTCATGCTGTTCTACAGCGTGCCGCTGACCCTCATCGTGCTGGCGAGCATGCCGCTGTACTTCGGCCTGAGCCTGGCGGTGGTGCCCATCCTGCGCCGGCGCCTGGACGAGAAGTTCGCGCGCGGCGCGGAGAACCAGGCCATGCTGGTGGAAACCGTCAGCGCCATCCAGACCGTCAAGGCCACCGCGCTCGAACCTGCGTTCGGGCGCCGCTGGGACAACCAGCTCGCCGCCTACATCTCCGCGAGCTTCCGCACGCAGAACCTCGCGAGCTGGGCGCACGAAGGCGTCAACCTCATCGGCAAGCTCGTCAATGCCGCCACCCTATGGTACGGCGCGCACCTCGTCATGAACAACGTGTTGATTTCCATCCAGAAGTGACCCACTTGGCCGTGTGATTTCCATCTAAATC